>NZ_JBSFVR010000045.1:0-31958 GCF_053592415.1 Streptomyces sp. NPDC002690
GCACCGACCTGGACCCCGAGGTCAGGGCGAAGCAGGCGGAAGCCGAAGCGGGTGACCCGAACGGGCCCGCCCCGGACGGGGTGGCGGGCGCACGCCGATGGCGGTGCGGGAGGCCTGTGGGCCTTCCGCACCGCCGGGGATCAGCCGATCACCTTGTCGATGGACTTGACGGCGGTGTCCCAGGCCTTGTCCGGGTCGGTGCCGCGCTGCTCCATGTTGTTGATCTCGGTGGAGATGGTGTCCTTGATGGTCGCGTCCTTCGGGCCGAGGACGGCCTCGGGGATGGTCTTGGCCTCACCGGCGTAGATCTCACCGATGGGGGCGTCGTTGAAGTACGGCAGCTTCGCGTCCTTCACACCCGGGAGGTCGTACGCACCCGTGTTGGACGGGAAGGAACCGATCGCCTTGAAGACGGCGGCCTGCTGCTCGGGGGCGGTCAGCCAGGCGACGAGCTTGATGGCCTCGTCGACGTGCTTGCCGGAGCTCGGAACACCGAGGAAGGAGCCACCCCAGTTGGCGGCGGTACCACCCGGCGCGCTGGTGATGTCCCACTTGCCCTTGTTGCCGTCACCGGCGTTGACCGAGATCTGGCCGGCCATCCACGCCGGGCAGGCGACGGTGGCGATGGTGCCCTTGCGGAGCGCGGCGGCCCACGGGTCACCGAACTGCGGGACACCCTGGGTCAGCTTCTTGGAGGCCGCCTCGGCGGCCAGGGCCCAACCCTGCTGGACGGCGGGGCTGTCCTTGTAGATCGCCTTGCCGTCCTCGTCGTAGTACTGCTTCGCGCTGGAGCTGACGACGGCGTTGAACATCGCGCTGGCGGAGTCCATGAAGTAGGTGCCCGCAGGCGCCTTCGCCTTGAACTTCTCGCCCAGCTTGATGTAGTCCTCCCAGCCACCCTTGACCAGAGCGGCGACCTCGGTGCGGTCGGTCGGCAGACCGGCCTTCTTGAAGAGGTCGGTGTTGTAGCAGAGGGACATCGGGCCGATGTCGGTGCCGGCGCCGATGAGCGCACCGCTGGAGGTCGTGGCCTGCTTGGCCTTCCACGAGACGAAGTCGGTCGCGTCGATGACCTTGCTCAGGTCCGCGAACTGGTCCGCCTTGGTGTCGGTCAGCTCCTTGATGCGGCCGACCTCCAGACCCTGGACGTCCGCCAGGCCGCTGCCCGAGTTCAGCTGCTGGAGCAGCTTCGGGTAGTAGACCTTCTCCTCGGCCGTGGTGTCTTCCTTGACCGTGATGTTCGGGTGGAGCTTGTGGTACTCGGCGAAGAGACCGGCTTCCTTGTACCCGAACTGGCCGTAGTCGGCGACGGTCAGAGTGATGTTGCCGCCTGCGGCGTCGCTGCTGCCGCTGTCGTCGTCAGACGAGTCGCTGCAGCCGGCGAGCAGAAGGGCGGTGGCCGTCAGGCCAGTGGTGGCCACGATCGCGGCTCTACGGCGTCGACCTGCGACGTTGCGGGTGATGCGCATTCCACTACTCCTATATCCAGGGTGTGACTGGCGGTTGACTCACTGCGGGACCCAGGCGCCGTGAGTGCCGCGCCAGGTTGTACTGGGGGGAAGCACGGGCAGTGCCGATCGCACGTCAAAACGGGTGTGCGATGTGGGAGCGCTCCCATGCGCCGATGACGGAAGGTTGCTGCCTCAAGGGGGTGGGTGTCAAGACTTGAAGACGCTTCCGTTGCGCGAGCGTGTCCGGCAAGTCACGAGACCGTGTCCCGCACGGGGCTTGCCAATTGGCGAAGTCTCGGGGACGTTGACGGCCCGTCATCGAATCACCGCAGGTGAGAGCCTGTTCGCCCGCGCGGCCCGGCTCCATCGACCGAAACCCGCCATCCCTCGTCGGACCTCGGCGCGTGGCCGGTTCTTTACCCGGCCCGCGCGAAAGTAGGCCGCCGAAAAGTGAACAGGGACCCCGCCGGAAACAATCCCGGCCGCCGACTGTGGCCCGATCGTGTTCTTTCCTCGAAGGCCACCGAGGGCACGGACACCACGCGCGGGACGCCCCGGAGACCGGGGGACAACCGGAATCCCCCGTCGCCCCCTCCGGCAGGGCCACCTGCGCGCCTCCGCGACCCTTCCCGCCCCGGGGCGGGCGAGCGGCCGGAAGCTCTCCCGGGCGGACGGCGCCACTTTCGCAACACGCTTTACCCATGGCGGGCCGACATGCCCTCCACCCACACCCTTGCTAATTTCGCCGTTATGTCAATCATCGTCACTTTCATCCCCGGCGAGGCCTGACGCGTCATGGGGGTCATCCGGGACCACCCCGAACTCGCCCTCTTCCTCTGTCTCGCCGTCGGCTACCTGGTCGGCAAGGCCCGCGTGGGTCCGATCACCCTCGGCGGGATCTGCGGCACGCTGATCGTCTCGCTCCTCCTGGGCACGCAGCACGTCAGCGTCAACGAGGACGTCAAGACGATTTTCTTCGCCCTCTTCATCTTCTCCCTCGGTTACATGGCGGGACCGCAGTTCTTCGCCAACCTGAACCGCCGCAGCCTGCGTTACTTCGCCCTCTGCCTCATCGAGCTGGTCAGCGTGCTCGGTATCGCCTACGGGCTGGCCCAGGGCTTCGACCTGGACGTCGGTACGGCGTCCGGCATCCTCGCCGGGGCCGCCACCGAGTCCGCGGTCGTCGGTACGGCCACCGAGGCCATCGGCAAGCTCAACGACCTGACCGCCGACCAGATCAGTCGGTACCAAGGGCACGTCGCCACCGCCTACACGGTCTGCTACCTCTTCGGCCTGATCACCATCGTGCTGCTGACCAGCCAGATCATGCCGATGCTGATGCGCATCAACCTGGCGGACGCCTCCCGCGAACTCTGGGAACGGATGCGCGGCGGCTCCGCCGGGCTGGAGTCCGACGAACGGGAGGCCCTGCCCGGCACGGTCGGCCGCACGTACCTGGTGACGCTCGCCGACGGGCGCACCGTGGGCGAGCTGGAGCAGGCGCTCGGCGGCCGGGTCACGGTCGAGGGCATCAAGCGGGGCAGCAAGCTCCTCAGCCCTTCCTCCGGGCTCGAACTCACCCTCAGCGACCTGGTCCAGGTCGTGGGGCGGCGGTCGGCCATCATCGAGGCGGGCCGCGAGATCGGCCCCGAGACGCCCTCCATTCCGGGGCTGGACACCCCTCTCGCCACCAGCCAGGTCGCCGTGACGGAGAAGTCGACGCACGGCAGCTCCATCGACGCCCTGGAGCGCACGCACCCCGAGTTCCGCGAGGACGGGGTCTACATCACCGACGTGGTCCGCAACGACCAGCATCTCCCCGCCACCGGGGAGACCACGCTCTACCGGGGTGACGTCCTCACCCTGGTGGGAGCGCGGAACGGCCTGAAGAAGGTGGTGGCGAAGATCGGAGCGGTGGTCAAGAACGACTCCACCGACTTCATCTACCTCGGACTCGGTATCGTCGCCGGCTCCCTGCTCGGCCAGGTCGTCGTCTACGCCGGGGACATCCCCCTGTCGCTCGGCACGGGCGGCGGCTGCCTGATCTCGGGGCTGCTCTTCGGATGGTTCCGCTCGCGCAAGCAGACCTTCGGCGCGTTCCCCCCGCAGGCCGCGACGACCCTGAAGGACATGGGACTCGCCGTCTTCATCGCCTGCACCGGGCTGGCCGCGGGACCGCAGGCGTGGCCGTTGCTGAAGGAGTACGGCGCCCTGCTGCCGTTCGCCGGGATCGCCATGGTGCTGGTGCCCGCGACGCTCTCCCTGATCGTCGGGCGCAAGCTGCTGAAGATCGAGAAACCGCTGCTGATCGGCGCCATCGCCGGGCAGCAGTGCTCGACGCCCGCGATCACCGCCGTCACCCAGGTGGCGCAGAGCTCGGTGCCGTTGCTCGGCTACACGATCACGTACACGCTCTCCAACTTCCTGCTGCCGTTGACCGGACCGATCCTCGTCGGTGTCCTGGGGGCCTGAATGATCGACTTCCTGAACCGGAACGTCTTCCAGCCCCATCCCGAACTCCTGGTCTTCCTGGTGGTCGCGCTGGGGTTCCTGCTGGGAAAGGTGCGCTACCGCGCCATCGCGCTGGGCGTGGTCACCGGCTGCCTGGTGGCCGGGCTGGTACTGGGCGCACAGTTCGAGATCCAGATCGACGACACGCTGAAGAACCTGTTCTTCATCATGTTCCTGTTCGCCCTCGGCTACCGCGTCGGCCCGCAGTTCTTCCGCGGCCTGCGCAAGGACGGGCTGCCGCAGGTGCTCAACGCGGTCGTCGTCTGTGTGTCCGGACTGCTGATCTCCTGGCTCTTCGCGAACATGCTCGGGTACGGCCCCGGGCTCGGCGCCGGCCTGATGAGCGGCGCCCTCACCCAGTCGGCGGCCATCGGGGTCGCGCAGGACGCGATCGGCTCGCTGCCTGGGCTGTCGTCCGCCCAGGTGAAGGCCGAGGAGAACCTGGTCGCCGTCGGGTACGCGGTGACGTACCCGCTCGGCACGATCCTCTGCGCGATGCTGCTCGCCAACGTCCTGCCCCGTCTCTACCGCCGCGATCTGGCGAAGGAGAGCGCCGATCTGGCCGCCGAGCTCGACGCTCCCGACGAGAGCCCCGACGAGGGCGAGGGCTACTACGAGGTGGTGCTGCGCGCCTACCGGGTGGACCGTCCCGACCTCGTCGGCCGGACCGTCGAGGACGTCGAGCGGCAGCAGCAGGGGTTCGGCCGCCGGATCTACATCACCGCGGTCCGGCGCGACGGCACGGTGCTGGAGCAGTCGCAGGCGCGGGTCCTGGAGACCGGCGACACCGTCGCCCTCAGCGCGCTCCGCCACGACCTGGTGGAGTTCGACGCCCGTACGCACATCGGCGCGGAGGCCGACGACGTGGAACTGCTCGGCTACCGCACCGAGTCGCTGCACGTCGTCGCCTCGGAGAAGGCCCGGCTCGGCCGCACGATCGAGGAGCTGCGCCGGGAGCCCTTCATGGTGGGGGTGTACGTCGACCGTCTCTACCGGGCGGGTTCGGAGTTCCCCTACCGGCTGACCACCCAGGTGGAGCGGGGCGACACCCTCGTCCTGACCGGTCCGGAACGGCTCGTCGGGCCTGCCGGTCGAGCGATCGGCAAGCCCGTGCCGACCAGTTTCGCCACGGACATGGTCTGGGTCGGCCTCGGCATCTTCCTCGGCGGCTGCCTGGGCATCCCCGCCCTCACGGCGGGAGGAGTCCCGATCTCGCTGTCGACCTCCGGGGGCGGGCTCATCATGGGGCTGGTCTTCGGCTGGATCCGCGCCAAGTACCCGACGTACGGGAACGTTCCACCCGGCGCCCAGTGGTTCATGGACACCCTGGGTCTGTGCGTGTTCGTGGCCGTCGTCGGCATCAACGCCGGCCCGAGCTTCACCAGCGGTCTCTCCGACGCCGGCTGGGGCCTGCTGCTGCTCGGCGCGGTGGCGACCGTGGTCCCGCTGATCGTGGGCTTCCTGTTCGGGCACTACGTCCAGCGCATCAAGTTCCCGATCCTGATGGGCGTACTGGCCGGCGGCCAGACCACCACGGCGGCGATCGGCGCGATCAACGAGACGTCGAAGTCTCAGATCCCCACGCTCGGTTACACGATTCCGTACGCCGTCGGGAACGTCCTGCTGACCGTGTGGGGCGCCGTGATCGTCCTCCTCAACCACTGACCCCGGAAACCACTGACCCCGGAAAGGGACACCGCCATGCCCAGGACCAGCCTCAGCCGGGAAGAGATCCGGTCGTACGCGCGGCTCAGCCCGTTCGAGCTCAAGGACATGTTCATCAAGATCGCCCAGACCTCGCAGAGCGACCAGCCCGGCCAGAAGGGGCAGGCGATGCGCGTGATGCTCAACGCGGGCCGGGGGAACCCGAACTGGGTGGCGACCGGGCCGCGCGAGGCGTACCACGCACTCGGCTACTTCGCCCTCTCCGAGTGCAAGCGCGTCTGGACGGCCGACAACCTCGGCGGGATGCCCGAGGAGAAGGGCTGCGCCGAGCGCTTCGCCTCCTTCGCGCGGGCCCATCCGGACCTGCCGGGGATGGAGCTGCTGCAGGCGTCGTTCGAGCTCGCGGTGAAGCGTTTCGGCTTCGACCCCGACGCCTTCGTCCACGAGTTGGCGGACTCGTCGATCGGCGACAACTACCCGGTCCCGGACCGCATCCTGCACCACACGGAGAGGATCGTGCGGGCGTACGTGGCCGACGAGATGTTCGACCACCGGCCGCCCGAGAACCAGACCCTGAGCCTGTTCGCCACCGAGGGCGGCACGGCCGCGATGTGCTACGTCTTCGACTCGCTGATGAAGAACGGCATCCTCGCGAAGGGCGACCGGATCGCCCTGATGGTGCCGGTGTTCACGCCGTACCTGGAGATCCCCGAGCTCGACACGTACGGCTTCGACGTGGTGCGGGTGGAGGCGAGCCTCTTCACGGAGACGGGCGTGCGGCAGTGGCGGTACCCGGAGGAGGAGGTCGCCAAGCTGGCCGACCCCTCGGTGAAGCTGGTCTGCTGCGTCAACCCGAGCAACCCGCCCTCGCTGGCGCTCTCCCAGCGGGTGGCCGACCAGATCGCGGGAATCGTGGCGGACGCGAACCCGCGTCTGATCGTGGTGACCGACGACGTCTACGGGACGTTCGTGGAGGGCTTCCGCTCGCTCGCCGCCGATCTCCCGCGCAACACCCTGCTGGTGTACTCGTACTCCAAGCACTACGGCGCGACGGGCTGGCGGCTCGGGGTGATCGGCCTGCACGACGACAACGTGATCGACGAGATGCTCGCGGCGCACTCCCCTGAGTGGAAGGAGCGGCTCGACCGGCGGTACGGGACGCTCTCGCTCGAACCGGAGAAGATCCGGTTCATCGACCGGCTGGTGGCCGACTCCCGTCAGGTGGCGCTGAACCACACCGCCGGGCTCTCGCTGCCCCAGCAGGTGATGATGGTGCTGTTCTCCCTCTTCGACATGCTGGACGAGGGGCAGGCGTACAAGCACCGGATCCGTGCCATCGTCCGCCAGCGGCTCGAACTCCTGCTGGAGGGCGTGCACATGAAGGTCTCCGAGGACCCGAAGCGGGCCGCCTACTACATCGAGCTGGACCTGCTCGCGGAGGCCGAGCGGGTGCGGGGCAAGGCGTTCGCCGACTTCCTGGAGCAGAACTACGAGCCGGTGGACCCGCTGTTCCGCCTCGCCGAGCAGACCGGCGTGGTGCTGCTCAACGGTGGCGGCTTCGACGGGCCCGAGTGGTCGGTACGCGTCTCCCTCGCCAACCTGGACGATCTGGACTACCTACGGATCGGCCACCACCTGCGCGTGATCTTCGACGAGTACGCACAGGAGTGGCAGGAGAGCACGGGAGGCTGAGGGCGCCCCCTACGCCCCGCGCAGCAGGGCGAGGGTGGCCTCCAGGTCGGTTCTCGTCAGGCGCTCGGCCGCCGCCCCGTCGCCCTCCACGACGGCACGGACGAGCGCCGCGTGGGTCTCCTCGCCGTGGCCGGGGTGCTCGGCGCGCAGGTCGAGCAAGTCGACCAGGTCGATGAGCCCCTGCCGCAGCGCGGGGGCGAACTCGCCGAAGAGGTCGGTGAGTACGGGGTTGTGGGCGGCGGCCACCACCGCGCGGTGGAGGGCGATGTCGGCGTCGACGAACTCCGCGTCGCCCCAGCCGCTCGCGGCCCGCCGGGCGGCCATGGCCGCGTCCAGGGCGGAGACGTCGTCCTGGTCGCGGCGTTCGGCGGCGAGCCGGGCGGCCTGCACCTCGATGAGCATGCGGACCTCGTAGATGTCGGTGACCGCGGCCCGGCGCAGCCGTGCCGGCCAGTCCTCGTGCGGGCGGTCGGCGACGACGAAGATACCGGCGCCCTGGCGGGACTGGAGCATCCCGGTGGCGGCGAGGGTGCGGACGGCCTCGCGGACGGTGGAACGACCGACGCCGAGCGCCTTCGCGAGGGTGGTCTCCCCCGGGATCTTCGTGCCGACCGGCCACTCGCCCCCGGTGATCCGTTCGCGCAGATGGGCGGTGGCCTGGTCGACGAGGGGGCTGGGGCGGAGGGGACCGAGGGAGGACACGCGTTTCACCTGTCGGGTTGTCTGAAGACTTCAACTGTGTCTACTGTACCGCCATGACGCTCAGCGGCCTCCTTCTTCTCGGTTGCCGCGGCGGGGCCTGAAGCGACCGGCACCCCGCCGCGGGGTGCCGTGCTGTGCCGGTCGCATCCGGCCACCCGTGAAGGAACTCCCGTCCCGATGCCCACGATGCACAGCTTCCCCACTCTCCGTACGCCGCGCGGCCCGGTGCCCGCCGGCTCCCCCGCGTGGAACCCGCAGCGCGCCAGCGACATGCCCTCGCACCGCTACCGGTCCGCCTTCGACCGGGTGCGCGTCCCCGCCCTGGACCGCGGCTGGCCCGACGCGCGGATCGAGAAGGCTCCCCTGTGGGTGCCGGTCGACCTGCGCGACGGCAACCAGGCGCTGGCCGAGCCGATGGACACCCAGCGCAAGCGCCGGATGTTCGACCTGCTGGTCACCATGGGGTTCAAGGAGATCGAGATCGGCTACCCGTCCGCGAGCCGGACGGACTTCGACTTCGTCCGCCACCTGGTGGAGAGCGACGCGATCCCGGGAGACGTGACCCCCGTCGTCTTCACCCCGGCCAAGCCGGACCTGATCGCGCGGACCTTCGAGTCGGTGGCCGGCATGGACCGCGCGGTGGTCCACCTCTACATCCCGACCGCCCCGGTCTGGCGTGACATCGTCCTCGGCCGGGACCGCGCGCAGGTGTGGGCGACCGTGCGGGAGGCGGCGGAGCTGATGGACCGGCTGGCCGGGCAGCACCCGGCGACGGACATCAGGTTCGAGTTCTCCCCCGAGGTCTTCGTGCTGACCGAACCGGACTTCGTCCTGGAGGTCTGCAACGGGCTGACGGCCCTGTGGGACGCGTCCCCGGACCGGCCGGTGATCCACAACCTGCCGGCCACGGTGGAGATCGCGACGCCCAACGTCTACGCCGACCAGATCGAGTACATGCACCGGGCCCTGGACCGCCGGGATGCGGTGATCCTCTCCGTCCACCCGCACCACGACCGGGGCACCGGGGTGGCCTGCGCCGAGCTCGCCGTACTGGCGGGCGCGCAGCGGGTCGAGGGCTGCCTCTTCGGCAACGGCGAGCGCACCGGCAACGTCGATCTGGTGAACCTGGCGCTCAACCTGCACGCCCAGGGGGTCGACCCGATGGTGGACTTCTCGGACATCGACGTGATCCGCCGCACGGTCGAGCACTGCAACCGCCTCGCGGTGCCGCCTCGCCACCCGTACGCCGGGGACCTCGTGTACACCGCGTTCTCCGGCACCCACCAGGACGCCATCAGCAAGGGGTTCGCGCACCACGAGCGCACCGGCTCACCGACCTGGGACGTGCCGTACCTGCCGATCGACCCGGCGGACGTGGGGCGCGGTTACGAGGCCGTCATCCGGGTCAACAGCCAGTCCGGCAAGGGCGGGATCGCCCATCTGCTGCACAGCTCCCACGGCGTGGACCTGCCCGCCCGGATGCGGGCCGACTTCTCCCGCACGGTGCAGCGGGCGACCGACGACAGCGGCCTGGAGGCCACGGGCAAGGACCTGTGGGAGCTGTTCACGGCGACGTACCTGACGCCGGGCCAGGACGGCCCGGTGGCGCTGGAGGCGTGGACCACCGACGTCGTCGCCGAGGGGGAACACCGGTTCGCGTGCACCCTGCGCGCCGCGGACGGCGGCGGGCTCGCGGCGGGCGACTACGAGGGCACGGGCAACGGCCCGCTCTCCGCGTTCGTCCGCGCGCTGGCGGGCGCCGGTCACGAGGTGGAGATCCTCGACTTCACGCAGCACGCGACGACCGGCGGCATGGACAGTCATGCGATGGCGTACGCGGAGTGCCGGGTCGGCGGCCGGGTGGTCTGGGGCGCGGGCCGGGACACCTCGGTGCTGACCGCCTCGGTGCTGGCGGTCCTCTCGGCGGTGAACCGAGCGGGCTGATACGGGTGTTCGGTCCGGGCCGGGCGCCCGCGGGACCACGGCCGCCCGGCCCGGACAGGCTCCCCACGACCGCCCGGACAGGCTCCCCACGACCGCCCGCACCCGGTGGTGGGCGACGCCTCTTTCGCCGGCCCGTCCAGGGGCGTGACGTGCGAGCCCGCACGCTGTAGGGCGTGACGTGCGAGCCCGCCACCGCCCTACAGGACGCGCAGCGCCTCGGCGTCGTCGCGTTCGCGGCGGGCCAGCGCGTGCAGCACCGCCTGGTCGCCGTGGCGGTCGCGGGCGGCGGCGACCAGCACGTCGACCGCGATCGCGAGCGCCGCTCCGGGCACCCGGTGGGGGGCGTCCACACTGAGGGCCAGGTCTTCGAGGTGGACGGCCAGTTCGACGCAGCGGGTCCGGAGGTAGCCGTCCAGCAGCATCTCCTCGCCCGGGCGGTGGAGCACCTCCACGCGCCGGTCGTCCGGCTCCTCGTCCAGCCCGGGGGGCCAGCCGCCCCAGCGCCTCCCGCGCCTGCCCGGCGACGGCCGCCGGACCGGCCTTCGCCGTCTCCTCGCTCCGGGCGCGCACGCCGACGTTGAGCGCCGAACCGACGTCGGCCGTGCCGACGAGCCTGGCGTAGTAGCGCACCGCCGACACCGGTTCGGCGCCGACCACCGTGCCGGCGAGGAACCACTCGACCTGGAGGACACTGTTCGCGAGGTGACCCGCCAGCCCGCCCACCGTCATCCCGGGCAGTACGGACTCCTTCCCCCAGGAGTCCGCCACCTCGTCCAACTCCAGGAGCTGTACAGCCTGTTCGACGGCCAGCAGATACGCCTTCCGGATCTCTGTCGTCGTGGCGGGCATCCTGCACGACCGCTGGTCACCACGACAGGGGCGATCCACATGCTGGACGGGCGTTCCAACATATGGACGACTGCTGATGTCCGGAGTCAGTCGAACGCCGTCGGAGGCGGCGCCGGGGACGCCTTGGCGCCCGCGTCGGTGACGACCGCCGCCCCGCCCGTGAAGTCGGCCAGCGCGCGACCGTGTTCGACACGGCCGGGGTGCGGGTCGGTGGCGACGCGGCGGGTGAGTTCGGCGACGGCGAGGGGCCGGTCGGAGGCGACGAGCACCGCGTTGCCGAAGCGGCGGCCGCGCCAGACCGTGGGGTCGGCGGCGAGCGCGAGTTCGGGGAAGTGCGCGGCGGCGGTGGCGATCTGGCCGCGCAGGTGGGCCAGCGGCGGGCCGTCCGCGAGGTTGGCGACATAACTCCCGCCCGGCTTCAGCGCCCGGCGCACCTCGGCGAGGAACTCGGTGGTCGTCAGGTGCGCGGGGGTACGCGCCCCGCCGAACACGTCGGCGACCACGAGGTCGGCCCAGCCGTCGGGTATCTTGCCGAGCCCTTCCCGGGCGTCCAGGGCGCGAACCCGCACCCGGGCCTGCGGGTCGAGCGGAAGTTCCCGGCGCACGAACGCGACGAGCGGCGCGTCGATCTCGACGATCTGCTGCGTGGAGCGGGGGCGGGTGGCGGCGGTGTAGCGAGCGAGGGTGAAGGCGCCGCCGCCCAGGTGCAGGACGTGCAGCGGGGTCCCGGGGGGTGCGGCGAGGTCGATGACGTGGCCGATCCTGCGCTGGTACTCGAAGGAGAGGTACGTGGGGTCGTCGAGGTCCACGTGGGACTGCGGGGCGCCGTCGAGCAGGAGGGTCCAGGCGTTCTGGCGCTCCTTGTCGGGGGCGAGTTCGGCGTGGCCGCCGTCGACGGCGGCCGTGAGCGCCTCCCGCCCGCGCCCGGACCGCCCGGAGCGCTCGGCCCGGTCCGGCCGCTCGGCGCGGTCCGCCCGCTTGCCGGGTTTGGCGTTCCCCGCCGCCCCTCCTCGACGTGCCACGTCCGTCCGTCCTCACCGCCCCGTCGGGCCGGTTCGCGTCCTGGTCGCGCGGGCCGGCCGGGGCGAGGAGAACACCGGGGACAACCCCGCCCACCTGGACATTATGGGCTCAGCAGCAGTTGTCGGCCGCTTCGATCATGCGAGCCGCCTGGTCGAGTGCGACCCGCAGTGCGGCGGGGTCGGTGACCGGGGCGTCCTCGGCGGGCGGCAGCAGCCAGCCGGTTCCGGAGACGGGAACCTCGTCGGGGAGGCGCAACCCCCGGCCCTCGGTGCTGGTACACGCGCTGCCCGGCACGTCCCAGCCCTCGGCGGTGCCGGGCGGCACCAGGAAGCCGACGGTGTCCCCGGCTCCGTCGTGGAGTACCGGCCCGACCGCGACCAGGTCGGCACCCCGGCGCAGGATGTCCACGGCCTCCAGCCCCTGCCGGGCGGGGACGGTGACGAGATCGCACAGGTGCGCGGCGCACCCCTCGATCGGGTCCGATACCGCGTGCGGCGGAACGGCCGGCTGCGCCCCCGCGTCCTTCGAGGTGGCCGCCGTGGTCCATGGGCCGGTCTCCGTGCCGAGGTGAAGCATGGGAACCCCTCCTGTCGTCGCCGAACGGAGCCACGCCCCGTCTCCGCATGGACCAACGCGCCGAACGCGTCAAGGGCTACGGTGCCGAGCCGCCGCAAAGGGTGGCAGTTCATGGCGGATCACGGCCGAGATGCCCCCCTTTGCGGGGAAACGCTGTGTGAAGGGCCCGTCACACCAGGTACGTTCTTGCTCCGCCGGGCCATCTGAGGCATGCGCCCGGCTGCACCAGAGAGGGCCACGCCATGGTGTCGTCACGGGCCGTTCCCAACCTCGTCTTCCGCCAGTTGCGCGGAGCGCGCTCGGCGGGAGAGTTCGCGGCGGCCGTCCGCAGGGCCGCCCGCGAGATCGGCGAGCAGGTCGCCTGCGACGCGCGCTACATCGGTCGCGTGGAGTCCGGCGAGATCCGCTGCCCGAACTACGCGTACGAACGGGTCTTCCTGCACATGTTCCCCGGCACCACCCTGGGGGACCTGGGCTTCTTGGACCGGGAGAGCGTGCGCGGACGTTCGGCGCGCACCCGCGTACCGGCGGCGGCCTGGAGGTCCCTGACCGGGGACACGGTTCCGGCCCTCTCCGTACCCAGCGACATCGAGGAGAGCGACGTGCTGCGTCGCGTGTTCATGACGAGCGGCACCGCCAGCGTGGCGACCGCGTCGATCGGGACGGGCGCCCGCCGGGCCGCCGGTACCCCGATCGTCCTGCCCGCCCAGCGACGGGCCGGCGAGGCCGAGGTGCGTTCCGTGGAGGAGGCGGTCCGCGAGATCCGTGTCCTGGACGACCAGCACGGCGGCGACGGGCTCTACCGGCGTGCCGCCCAGCCGCTGCGGGCCGCGTACGCCCTGCTCGACTCGGGTACGCCCACCCGTCGCGCCACCGCCGACCGGCTGCACTCCGGGGCCGGTGAGCTGGCCCTGTCGGTGGGCTGGCTGGCCCATGACTCGGGGCGGTTCGACGACGCGCGCTCGTACTACGCGGAGGCGCTGGCCACCGCCCGGGTCGCGGGCGACGACGCGCTGGAGGCGCACGCCTTCTGCAACACGTCGTTCCTGGCCCGGGACGCCGGACGGCCGAGGGAGGCGGTCCGGGCGGCGGAGGCCGGGCAGCGGGCGGCCCGCTCGGTCGGCTCGCACCGGCTGCTGGCCCTGCTCGCCCTGCGCGAGGCGGGCGGCCGGGCCGGGCTCGGGGACCGTACGGGGTGCGACCGGGCGATCGCACGAGCCCGGGCCGCCTTCGACCGGGGGCCCGCCGAGCGTGACCCGGAGTGGATGAGTTTCTTCCGAGAAGCGGAGATGCACCTGCTGGAGGCGCAGTGCTGGTCGTCCCTGGGCGACTGGCCCCGGGCGGCCCGGCACGGCCGGCGGGCCACCGCCCTCCAGGACCCGCACTTCACCCGGAACCTCGCGCTCTACCGCGCCCAGCTGGCGGGCGACCTGGCCCGGGCCGGCGCGGCGGAGGAGGCGGTCCGCTCGGCGCACCAGGTGCTGGACCTGCTGGACCGGGTCAGGTCCACCCGTATCAGCGGGATGCTGTCGGGGACGGTACGCGTGCTGGGCGCCGACCGTGACGCGACGGCGGTGGCGGGACTGCTGGAGCGCTACCGGGCCGTGCGCCGGGGCTGAACACGGCGGCGGCCGGCCGGCCCGGTGGCGGGCCGCTCAGCGTTCCAGGTGGCCGGTGTCGTTCCACCGCTCCACGGCGGGCATCCCGTAGGCCCAGCCCAGCACGGACAGCGAGGTCGGCTCCAGCCGGACGCGGGCGCCGAACATCAGGTCCTCGCCCAGCCATCGCGCGGCGAGCGACCGCAGGATGTGGCCGTGCGCGAAGACGAGGACGTCGCGTTCGCCGGAGCGCACCCGTTCGACGACCCCGTCCGCGCGGGCCGTCATGTCGGCGGTGGACTCCCCGCCGGGAACACCGTCGCGCCAGATCAGCCAGTCGGGCCGGTCCGCCTTGATCTGTGCGGGGGTGAGGCCCTCGTAGTCCCCGTAGTCCCACTCCATCAGCGCGTCCCAGGTCTCCGCCCGGTCCCCGAAACCGGCCAGCTCGCAGGTCTCGGAGGCCCGTACCAGCGGGCTGGTGCGGACGTCGGTGTCCGGCAGCCCGGACCAGGGCGCCCGGTGCAGCCGCTCGCCGAGCAGCTTGGCGCCCTCGCGCCCCGAGTCGAGCAGCGGGATGTCGGTCCTGCCGGTGTGATTGCCCTGGACCGACCACTGGGTCTGGCCGTGCCGGGCGAGCAGGATGCGCGGTGCCATGAGCGGGCTCTCCCTGAGATCTGGGGGACGACGGGTGGGCGCCGAAGGGACCACGGTGTCCGGGGCGCGCCGGGGGAGGGACGCGCTCCGGCCTTCGGGCGGTGCGTCTGTCCTCGGTCCATCATCCCGCATCTCCGAGGGCGGGCGTGAGGGCCGTCCTTCCGGGCACCCGCACACAGCGGGAGGGGGTCCGGGCAACCTCGCGGTACGTCGTCACGTCCCTCTCTGCGCGGCACCCCGTCCGCGCCGGCGCCGTCGGCGACGGGCCGGGGGCAGGGGTGTGCGAAAGGGACCCCCCGGGGGATATCGCGACCGACGACCGCCGTACGGTTGAACGCCCGCCGTCGGACGCTTGAACAGGGGAGAGCCACCGGATGCCGCACGCCATACCCGCTCGCGCCTCCGGCCGCCCCCGCTGGTGGACGGAGCTGCCGCTCATAGCGGTGGTGTACGGGCTCTACTCGGCCGGCCGGCTGCTGGTGCGCGGCGACATATCCACCGCCGTCGACCACGGGCTCGCGATACTCCGGCTGGAGAAGTCGCTCCACCTGAACTTCGAACACCCGCTCAACCGGCTGCTGACCTCCCACCCCTCCGTGGGGATACCCGCCGACTTCGCGTACGCCTCGCTGCACTACCTCGTCACCCCCGCGCTGCTCGTCTGGATGTACCGGCGCCGCTCCGCCGCCTACCGCGCGGCCCGCACCTGGCTGCTGACCTCCACCCTGATCGGCCTGATCGGCTTCACACTGATGCCGACCTGTCCGCCCCGCCTCCTCGACGCCGGACACGGGTTCGTCGACACCATGGCGCAGTACAGCTCCTACGGGTGGTGGGGCGCGGAGGCGAGCGCCCCGCGCGGACTCGGCGGCATGACCAACCAGTACGCGGCGATGCCCAGCCTGCACGTGGGGTGGGCGCTCTGGTGCGGGGTGCTGCTGTGGCGGTACGGGCGGCATCCGCTGCTCCGCGCTCTCGGCGTCCTCTACCCGCTGGGAATCGTCTTCGTGGTCATGGGCACCGCCAACCACTACTTCCTGGACGCCGTGGCGGGCGTCGCGGTGATGGGCGTCGGCGCGCTGCTGACCCGCCCGGTGATGCGGGCCGCCGCCACCGTCTCGGCCCGGCTGCGGGCCTTCGTCTCCCGGCCGGGAGGAACGGTTCCGGCGACACCGTCCCCGATTGTCAGTAGCGGGTGCGAGACTTCGGCGGGTGAGCGATTCCCCGGCCGGCGGACCCCCTCCGCACATTCCAGCGACGCGCCCGAAGCCTCCGGCTCCCCCGGCCGCGCGGCCTCCGGCGACAGCGCTCCGGCAGCGGCTCGCTGAGCTGCGCGGACCCACGGTCGCCCCGCATCCGCTGGACGCCCGCGCGCTGGCCGCCCTCGCCGCCAACCCCGGTTGCAAGCGGCGGGCGCTGCTCGACGGCGCCGGTGTCGACAAGACCGGTCTGGCCACCGCGCTCGGTTCCCCCTCGGGTTTCGGCCAGTCCCAGTTCGCGTTCATGCGGGGCAACGCCTTCGAGGCGCGGGTCAAGGCCGACGGCGGCACCGAGTTGCTGCGCCTGCTGCACGAGAGCCTCGGCGGCGGCGGTGAGCCGCCGCAGGGGGCCGGGGTCCCCGATCTGACGGCGGCAGGACCCGAGGGCCGGACGGCCCGGACCGCGCTGGCCCTGCGCGAGGCGACCGGGGCCGGCGGCTGGACGCTGCTGGACCACCCGATGCTGGCGCTGGAGGTGGCGGGTTCGCCCGCGTATCTGGAACCGGACGCGGTGGTGGTGCATCCGGACGGCCGGTGGACGGTCATCGAGATCAAGTCGTTCCCGATGATCGACGGCTCGGCCGACGCGGCGAAGGTCGGTGCCGCCGCCCGGCAGTCGGCGGTGTACGTGCTGGCCCTGGAGGCGGTCGCCTCCCGTACCGAGGGTGCCGAAGTGGCGCACGACGTCCTCCTCGTCTGCCCCAAGGACTTCTCCAACCTGCCCACCGGCTCCGTGGTGGACGTGCGCAAGCAGCGCGCGGTGACCCGGCGCCAGCTGACCCGGCTCACCCGCATCGAGGAGATCGCGGCCCTGCTCCCCGAGGGCGCGAGTTTTGATCCGGAGTGCTCGGCCGAGGAGCTGACCGCCGCCGTCGAGGCGGTTCCGGCGGCGTACGCCCCCGAGTGCCTGGCCGCCTGCGAGCTCGCGTTCCACTGCCGGGCGAAGTCCCGGGCCCGGGGTGCCGTACGGACGCTGGGGCGCGGGGTGAGCGGTGAGCTCGGCGGGCTGACCACGGTCCGCGCGGTGCTGGACGCGGCGGCGGGCAAGGAGGGCGACCCGGCGGACCCGGCCGTCGCCGCGCTCCGCCGGGCGGCTGCCCTGCGCGCCGAGGCGCTGGAGGGCGCGGCGGCCCGGCGCGCGCACGCACCGCACGGCACGGCACCGGAAGGCGTGCCGTCACACGGCACGGCACCGGAAGGAACCGCTCGGGAAGGCACGGCACCATGTCACTGATCAACACCCTGGCCCGGATGGAGGCCGTGGACAGCGGGCGGGCCCAGCCGCTGGCGACCGTGCGCCACCGGCATCTGACCGACCGGCCGCTCGTCCTGGTGCCGCTGACCACGTCCGGCGAGGCGGGCGCCCCGCTGGGCGCGCTGGTGGGCACCGACCGGGAGGCGCCGAGGCTGCTGGCGGTGGCGCAGCCGCGCGACCGCGATCTGCGGTTCGCCTTTCTCTCGGAGCTGGCCGAGCTGGTGCTGCCGCACATCGAGGCGTACGCGGACGTGGTGGAGCCCGCCGAGCGGAGCGAGGCCGATCCGGAGACCGGGAAGAAGGTCAAGGTCGAGGTCGAGCTGTGCGTGGACGCGGCGCAGCTGATCGTGCCGAGCCGGGCGGGCATCGACCTGGTGCGGCTGCTGGGGCGTTCGATGCGGTTCCGGCGCACCGCCGAGGACGATCCGGACACCCCGTATCCGGCGCCGCCCCGGGTGCCGTTGCTCGGCAGGTGGCTGACGCACTACGCGGAGCGGGCGAGGGTGCCGGGTTCCTCCATGCTGCTGGCCACCACGGATCTGCTGAACCGCCATTGGGCGACGGGGCAGAGCAGTGTGGAGGACCAGCACCTGGGGGCGCTGCTCGCCTGGATCGATCCGCCGGACGGCGTCCCGGGTGCCGAGGCGGCGCTCCGGGCGGAGCTTGAGCGTGGCCGGGACGGGCAGTTGGTCTGTCCGCCCGCCGGTCCGGCCACGGACCCCGCCTTCGACAACCGGCTGCTGGCACCCGCGATCGAGCGGTACGACCGGGCCCGCACGGTGTTGGCGGCGGCCGAGGACGGGCTCGACGCGGACGAGCGGCTCGGGGACCTGCACACGGCCGAGCGGGAGATCCGTTCGCTGCTGGCCGGGGTGCTGCTGCCGACCTGGGACGCGGTGTGGCGCGGGCTCGACCGGCTGCGGGAGCTGCCGGAGGGGGCGAGGGCCGAGGAGCGCTGGACGGGCGACCGCTGGTCGTTCACCGGCCACCGGGACAAGGTGCGTTCGGGCGAGCCGCCGCAGCCGCGCCGGGACGACGCGGTGACGGCGGCCCGGAAGCTGTCCTCCCGGGAGACCGCGCAGGCGCGCCTGGATGCCCAGGAGGCTTTGGACGATCCGCTGGTGCTGGCCGCCCGTCGGCTGAACGGCGAGGCGTTCGTCGGTGAGGTGACCGGGGTGGAGATGGCGTACACGGAGTCGAAGCGCCCGTCCCCGCGCCCGCTGGTCACGGTCCGCACGGCCGAGCGCCCGCAGTTGGGCGAGCGGACGAAGGTGTACCGCTCACTGGACGGCAAGCCGCAGTCGGCGGAGTTCGTCCGGTACGCGGGCCCCGGCACGGGGCCCGACGGCACCGGACTCCCCGCGGACGGCTCGGAGGTGCTGCTGGTGCTGCGGGTCCTGGACCGGATGGGGCGCGGCAGGGAGCCTGCCCCCGGGTCGCTGCCCGAGCCGGGCGAGCGCACGGTCTGGACGCTCTTCGAGCACGAACAGCGCGGCGGTCCGGCGCTGCCGGACGCGGAGGAGACCCCGTGGACCCACGGCGGGCCGCCGGGTGCGTCCGCCGAGCGGCCCGACGCCGTGACCCCGGAGGATGTGCTGTGACCGACGTGCGCATGGCCGAAAAGCCCGCCGCGACCGGGGCGTTCGACCCGGGCGCGGCGGCGGCGCGGGCCACCGGAGCGATCCTCCACGACACCTTGCACGGCGACGCCCGGGGTGTCGTGGTGAACTCCCCGCCGGGCGCCGGGAAGTCCACCCTCGTGGTCCGCGCGGCACTGGAACTCGTATCCGCCGGGCGCCCGTTGATGGTGATCGCGCAAACCAACGCGCAGGTCGACGATCTGGTGCTGCGGCTCGCGGAGAAGGAGCCGGAGCTGCCGGTGGGGCGGCTGCACAGCAGCGACTCGGACCCGTACGACAAGGCGCTGGACGACCTGGAGAACGTACGCAAGTCCGCGAAGGCGGCCGATCTGGCGGGGCTCGACGTGGTCGTCTCGACGGCCGCGAAGTGGGCGCACGTGAAGAACGTGGAGCCGTGGGAGCACGCGATCGTCGACGAGGCGTACCAGATGCGCTCGGACGCCCTGCTCGCCGTGGCCGGTCTCTTCCGGCGGGCGCTGTTCGTGGGCGACCCCGGGCAGTTGGACCCGTTCTCGATCGTGGGCGCGGACCAGTGGGCGGGGCTGAGCCACGACCCGTCGGCGAGCGCCGTCTCCACCCTGCTGGCGCACAATCCGCGTCTGCCGCAGCACCGGCTGCCGGTCTCCTGGCGGCTGCCGGCCTCGGCCGCGCCCCTGGTGTCGGACGCCTTCTACCCGTACACCCCGTTCCGCAGCGGTACGGACCACGGGGACCGGACGCTGGCGTTCGCCGAGGCCTCGGACGGCTCGGGGCCCGACCGGGTGCTGGACGTGGCGGCGGAGGCCGGCTGGGGGCTGCTGGAGCTGCCCGCCCGGCACACTCCGCGCACCGACCCGGAGGCGGTGCACGCGGTGGCGCTGGTGGTCCGCAGGCTGCTGGACCGGGGCACCACCGCGACCAGCGAGCGCTCGGCGGACCCGGTGCCGGTGACGGCGGACCGGATCGCGGTCGGTACGGCCCACCGCGACCAGGCGTCGGCGGTGCGCGCGGCCCTCGCCGGGCTGGGGGTCACGGGTGTGGCGGTGGACACCGCGAACCGGCTCCAGGGGCGGGAGTTCGACGTCACGGTGGTGCTCCATCCGCTCTCCGGGCGGCCCGACGCCACCGCCTTCCACCTGGAGACGGGCCGGCTCTGCGTGCTCGCCTCCCGCCACCGGCACGCCTGCGTCGTGGTGTGCCGGGCGGGGGTCGCGGACCTGCTGGACGAGCATCCCTCCACGGAGCCGGTACAGCTCGGCGTGGAGGTGAAGTTCCCGGACGGCTGGGAGGCCATGCAGTCCACCTGGGAGCACTGGTCGAAGCACCGGGTGGCCTGGGCTGGTTGACGGACCGGACCGGGTCGTCGGTCAGCTTGCCGTGCTCCGCGCGGCTCGGCGTCGCTGGACGGCACACATGAGCTGCCAGGTGGCGACCACCAGCGCCAGCGACCAGAACGTGAGCGACCACCCCGACTCGTCTCCGGCGAGCCACGACCGCAGGGTGTCGCCGAAGACCACGAGGCAGAGCAGAAAGGTCGACGGCGCCATCGCCGGCCGGAGGCGTTTGATCATGCACGCATGATCGTGAGCCCGTCCTCCCCCTTTCACCACGGTCCGGTGAACACTGCCCGTCGACTCTCCGAACTCACGGCTCCCTTGTTCACCCCCTGCTCACTCCTCAGCTCTGCCGGGTCCAGCGCTGCGAGGCGTCCCCGTCGCAGGCCGCGGTCGACAACCCCGTCCCGAAGGGCAGGTCCAGGCACCCGCCGTCGTAGGTGCTGACCAGGGTGCCGCCCGAACCCGTCCGCCAGAGGCGGCCGATGTCCTGGGCGCAGGAGCCCACGAAGACGGCCTGGCCCGTCCCGTTGGAGTACAGGCACTGCCCGCTCTGCTCGTTGACGAGCTTGAAGCTGCCGTCCGGCCTGCTCAGCACGGTCCACCGGGCGCTCGCGCTCCCGCAGTCCTGGTGGCTCGCCGCCCCGAAGACCTGGGTGACGCAGGTGCCGTCGCCGCCGTTGCGGTAGCGGTACGTACCGGAGGCGGGGGCGGTGGTCGCGCCGCCCCCGGAGGTGCCCGAGGTCGCGGTTCCTCCGGAGGCCGCGGTCCCGCCAGTGGTGCTGGAGCCGCCGGTGGCGCCCGAGGTACTCGACCCTCCGGAGGTTCCGGTGGTGCCCGCTCCCCCGGAGGCGCTCGCCGCGCCGCCGCCCGTTCCGTCCGCGCCGCCCTGGGTGCCGGTGGCCGCGCCGCCCGCCGAGACGGCGGCCTGGGAGCCGTTCCCTCCCCCGTCCTGCTGCTCCTTGCCCTGGCCCGCCGGGCTCTTGCCGCCCGCCGGTTTCGTGGGGGTGGCCGTACCCGAGGGGCTGCCGCCCGCCGTCGAGGGCGCCGGGGTCGAGGGGTCCCGCGAGTCGGACGTCGGACCACCGGCCGGGGGCGCGTCCGCCTCGGCCCTCGGGGAGGAGAAGTACGGCACGTTCTGCACGACCAGCGTGGCGCCTCCCGCGATCACCACCACCGGGACGACGGCGAGCAGCACCCGGGTGCGCCGGCGCCGGGCGGGCCGCCCGGAAGAGGCTGGGCCGCCGGGCGTCGGCGGGGTGCCCGCCCCGGGCTGCGGGCCGGACGGCCCGTCCGGCCCGGGAACGACCACGGCCGGCCCCGGGGCCGGGGTCCGCGGCTCGGGGGCGGGGCTTCGGGGCTCGGGTCCGGGGCCGCCCAGCGGCAGCGTCGGTACGTCGGCCTCCTGCACGTCGGCGGCGAAGGCGGCCCGCTCGGAGAGTCGTACGGTGATGTCGTCCGGCCAGAACGGTGGGGTGAACGGGCCGCGCGGGGCGCGGCGTTCGAGGAGTTCCGTGGCGGTGGGACGGGCCTCGGGGTCCTTGGCCAGACAGGCCGCGACAAGATCGGCGAGCTCGCCGTCCAGCTCGCGCAACTCCCCCAGCTCCGGGGCCTCGTGGACGATGCGGTAGAGGACTCCGTGTCCCGACTCGTCACCGAAGGGGGGCCGTCCGGAGGCCGCGTACGCGAGCAGGGAGCCCAGCGCGAACACATCGGCCGCACCGGTCAACCGACGTACACCCATGGCTTGTTCGGGCGCCATGTAGGCGGGGGTGCCGATGACCATGCCGGTGACCGTCAACTGGCTCTGCTCGGCGGCGCGGGCGACCCCGAAGTCGATGAGAGTGAGGCCGTCGAGAGTCAGCATCACGTTGGACGGCTTGAGGTCCCGGTGCACCATGTCCAGCGCGTGCACCGGGGCGAGAGCGGTCGCCGCCTCCCGTAAGAGCAGCCGGAGCGCGGTGACCGGCAGCGGGCCGCCGTGCAGGTCGAGGGCCTGCCGCAGGGTGAGCCCGGGGACATAGGCCGTGGCGAACCACGGGGGCCGGGCGGTGCGGTCACCGGCGAGCAGCGGCGCGGTGGCCCCGGCGGGCAGCCTTGCCAGGTTGTCGAGTTCGCGCCCGAACCGGCGCAGGAACTCCTCGTCCTCGCCGACCACCGAGGACAGCAGTTGCTTGACGGCGACGTAACGGCCCTCGTGCACCCCGAGGTACACCCGCCCCATGCCGCCGGCCCCGAGCCGGCCCACGAGCGGGATCGGCCCTATTCGTTCCGGGTCGTCCGCCTCCAGCGGATCGGCCCCGCTACCCCTCAACTCCACCACGACAGCCCCGTAGGATGGGAATCAGATTCTAGAAATCTACTCTAGTTCTACGATCGGCTCCCGGGGAGGGTGGCCCGGACCGGAGAAGGACCACGATGAGCCCTAAACAGCAACGCGGCTTGGCCACGGCCGACTTGCTTCTCGACACCGCCCTGCGGGTCTACGCCGACGAGGGCGAGGGGGGCGTCACGGTCCTCGCGGTCACCCGGGCCAGCGGAGTCAGCCTGGGCAGCCTGTACCACCACTTCGGCTCCATCGACGGCCTGCTCGACGCGCTGACGCAACGCTGGCTGGAGCGGATGCTGACCGAACTCGCCGCATCCCTTCGGGGCCCGCGTACGGCGCGTACCGGCATCCGTGCCCTGGTCCGCGCCTACCTGGCATTCGTCCAGGAACACCCCAGCGCCGCCCTGCTCCTGCACTCCGCCAGGGCCGACCGGCGCACCATGGAGCGGGGCAAGGAGCTGCGCGACGCGCAGGAGGCCCGCCTCTCGCCCTTCGCGCGCTGGCTCGACGCCCACGTCGAGTCCGGCGAACTCGCCCCGCTTCCACAGGCGCTGATGGAGTCCCTGGTCCTCGGCCCGGTCGTCGCGGTGGCCCGGCGCTGGCTCTCCGGTATCGACGACGTGGACCTCGACGAGGCGGCACGCGTCCTGCCCGACCGCATCTGGCGGTCCCTGGCGCCCTGACCGGCCCGTCCGCGCCCGCACACCGGCGGGGTACCCGGGGAGCGCGCGGGCCGAACACTTCCGGACGGTGTTTTCCGGCCGGTCGGCCCGGACAGACTTGTCCGGGGCCACCGTGGCGTACGGCACGGCGGCGCACGGCCCGGGACCACGCAGCGTCCGGGGCCACGGCCACGTCCGGCCGCACCGGCACGCCCGCGTCCGCGGAATCATTCGGTGCACCGGACACGTTCGCCACCAGGGGCGGGCGCCCGGCCCCGGACACCGGACTTGCGCCGGGTTGGACAATGGAGGGTGGCCGTCCGGCCTTCCCGAAGGAGGAAAACGCACATGGCTCAAGCCGACCGGAACGCGCAGCCGAGGCTGCGCCCCGCCCCGCTGCTCTTCGAGCCCGCGGAGGCGGCGTCCGACCCCGAGCACTTCTTCCACCTGGAGTCGATGGACGATCCGGCGGAGCTGCTGTCCCGCGCGACCGAGCTGACGCACGCGTTCCGGGCGGCCACCGACCGGAGCATCGAGTTCCAGGCCGTCGCCGCCGCTCAGCTCACCGACCCCCGCCGCTTCGACCGGCTCACCCCCGCCGATGTCGCGGAGCGCGCGGAGTGGACCGAGGACTACGCGGAGAAGATGATCGAATTCGGCCGGTCCCTGCTGAAGTCGCCCCGCCCCTGACCGGGGCACCCGGCCGGGGCACCCGACCCGGGCCGCTGATCGGGCGCACCGACCCGGCCCCTGACATCCACCCCCGGCACGGTCACTCCGGGTACAGCTTCTGGCATATGCCCGCGGGCAAGATACCCGGCAAGGTGTCGTCCTGTCCTGGATTCGACGACTCTCGGCATCGGCCCCGTCACCCCCGGTAGACCTGTCTCCATGACCGCATGGCTGGAAGACGAAACGTCCCTGCAGACCCGCGACCCGCGCTCCGGCGTCGGCACCCTCCCTCCCCTGCGGAGTCAGGCCACGCACCAGCCTGCCGAGGTCACCCTTGCGGGAGCCGTCTGGCTCGCCGGCGCCACCGCGAGCCCGCGCACCACCCTCGCCCGCTGGCAGGCGAGCCCCGCGTCGCCGGGCGTCCTGCCGTGCGGCACCGCGTTCGACGTGGTGAGCGTCCCCTCGCTGTTCGGGCGGCGGATGCTGGAGCGGCTCTGGGCACAGGGTCCGGGCTCGGGCCCCGTCGCCACCCACCGCGGCCGGACCCTGCTCTTCGCGTCCCCCGGGACCGCGCAGCGGCTGCCCTCGCTGCTGGCCTGGGAGGAGTGGGGCACCGGCTCCGCACGCCCGGAGGGCGGCTCGCGCACCCTGCCCCCGGTGCTCTGCCACGGCACCGGCGACGCGGTGACCGTACCGCCGCTGACCTGCGACCCCACCGCCCCGGGACCACAGTGGGTGGTCGCCCCCGACACCCGTACCCCCTGGCTGCCCGGTCCCGACGTGCTGCGCTGGGCCTGTGTGCGGGCCGCCCGGAGCGCGGTCCCCCCGGTGTCCGATTACTCGATTTTTCCTCCGGCCGATCCGGATGCTAATGTCTACGACGTCAGCAGGCGCCGCTAGCTCAGTTGGTTAGAGCAGCTGACTCTTAATCAGCGGGTCCGGGGTTCGAGTCCCTGGCGGCGCACCGACGGAAGAAGCCCCTCGCGGAAGCGGGGGGCTTCTTCGTGTTCCGTGACGGCCTCGCCCGGGCCTTCCCCGCCGGGCCTTCCCCGCCGGGCCTCCCCGCCGGGCCTCCCCCGCCGGGCCTCCCCGCCGGGCCTCTTCGCCGTTCTCACGTGCCGGTGGTGATCCGTACGGTCCAAGAGCCGGACGGGGTGCGGTCGGCGACCTCGATCCGGGTCCGCTCCCCCGGCACGCTGTACGTCTCCCCGACGGAGAGCGGGGCATCCGCCAGCGGCGGGTAGACCGAGCGGTCCCAGCAGGCCTCGGTGTCCGGGTGCGTGTCCAGCACCTCCACGGGGCCGCCTCCGGAAGCCGTACCGCTGCGCACCCGGTAGATCAGCACGCCCTCGGTACAGGTCGCCCGGTCGTTGCCGGTGGCGCCGCGGGCTTCGATGGCCAGGGCGCTGTCCTCGCCGGTCCTGACGACCGCGAGCCGGGTGCCCATGGTGCCGCCGGGGACGGGGGCGGCGGCGACCGGCTCCAGGGTCACGTCGGCGCTGCCCTGGACGCAGACCACCTGCCGGTCGCCGAGCCAGCCCAGCTTCCACTTGTGCCAGGCGAAGAGGTCCGGCGCCAGCCCGAACTGGCTGCCCATGACGTCCCAGTCGCCGACGTAGGTGTCCCAGTCGCCCTTGCCGTCGGCGGGGCGGTGGTAGAGGTCGGCGAGGTCGAAGACGTGCCCGGTCTCGTGGGCGAGGACGTTGCGGTCGGGCGGGTGCTGCTCGAAGACGGTGACCACACGCTTGATGCCCGTGCCGTCGGCGGTGATCGGCCGGTCGAAGTTGACGACCTTGGTGGCGTCGGAGTCGACGCCGGGCGCGTCGGGGTCGGCGACCAGGTAGACGATGTCGTACGCCGAGAAGTCGATCCGCGGGTCCGCGGCCTTGATCGCGTCACGCAGGTAGGAGGTCCGCCTCCCCGAGTCCCAGTCCCGCTCTATGCCGTACCAGGTGGACGGGTGCGGCATCCGCACCCAGTGCTTGAAGGGGTGCGCGCCGAGGGTGAAGGTGCCGTAACTGGCCCGCTCGAAGAACGTGGTCGTCGACGGGAAGTAGTCGGCGGTGAGCAGGTCGGGCGGGACGACCGGGTCGGCGTCCGGGAAGGACAGGAAGATCATGACCGCGTCGAGGCGGCGGACGGGACGCGGATAGGCGCCGTTCCAGCTGTCCAGCCCCAGCGAGTGGTGGGCCGGGGTACGGGGCAGCGCGCACGGTTTCACGCCCGTGTGGGCGGCGGCGGCCGGGCCGGCGACGAGCGACATCGCGGCCAGCGCCAGGAGAGCGGTCAGCGCCGCCGCCACCGCGCGCGGGCTCGGCTTCTCCACTCCCCCGGGCCCGTGCTGACGCGGCACATCTACCTCCGGGTGGAAACGCGGAACACCTCGCTCCACCCTGTGTCCGATCACCGCTCCCCGCCCGCTGGGCTGCCCCACACGGGTCAGCACCCGGATCGGGGCGCGCCGGGCCGGTCGCACCCGGGCCGGTGACGTACCAGCGCCGGTGACGTACCCATGCCGGTGACGTGCGGTCCCACCCACACCGGTGACCTACCAGCCGGAGGCCCACGATCACGTAACGTCACATACGGTCATTCACTTCTCGGAATCCGACAGTCCGATGACGCTCGGGAACGCAGTCGTACAGAAGGGAACAGCAGCGGGCAAAGCGGGATACCGCGCGGAGCGATGCCCGAACCTTGCGGAGGGCCGCGGGCGACGCCGGCGCGTCCGCCCGGTACGGACCGGCGGACGGCGGACGGGCGGGCCGGGCTGGTAGCGCCGGCACCCCACCCTCTATGCTTCCTCACGTTTTCCCGCGTGGTTCGCGCTCCCGGCCCGGGGCGCTCCACCCGGTGGCCCGTCCGGCCACACCTGTTCACGACAATCTGCACAGCGGGAGCGAACGGTGAGCGGAACCTCCGAAGGGCGCAGGCCCCCGGCAGGCACATCCCCCGGAGCGACCCCGGCGGTGGACACGGAGAGTCACCTCGTGGAGACCGTTCTGCTCGACTACCGGTCCGCTTTCCGCAGCGCGACCTTCGCCATGGCGGTCGTGGACGGCTCGGGGGCGATCGTCCACGCCAACGAGACGCTCGCCCGGATGGCGGGCACCGGTACCACCGACCTCGCCGGGCTGCCCGTCGCCGGACTCGTCGGTCTCACCCCCGACGACCACGCCTGGCGCGCCTGGCGCGAGGTACTGCGCGGGCGGCGTTCCCGGTTCCGCTGCACCCGCCGGCTCAAGCACCGCGACGGCCGGCCGCTCTGGGCGGAGATCACCGTGGTGCCGATGGCCGACCCGGCGGCGGGAGCCCCGGGCCGGGCGCTGCTGACGGTGGCCGACATCAGCGACCGCCACGAACTCCAGCAGCGGCTGCGTCACCTCCAGATGCACGACGCGGTGACCCGAC
Organism: Streptomyces sp. NPDC002690; assembly: GCF_053592415.1. Taxonomy (NCBI): domain Bacteria; kingdom Bacillati; phylum Actinomycetota; class Actinomycetes; order Kitasatosporales; family Streptomycetaceae; genus Streptomyces; species Streptomyces sp. NPDC002690. Next base: position 27,207 of record NZ_JBSFVR010000045.1, read on the forward strand.
TGCCCAACCGGACCCTCTTCTTCGAGCGGCTCTCGGCCGCGCTGGAGCTGTCGCCGTCCCAGGACAGTTCGCTGCTGCCGCGCCCCGGCCGGATCGGGCTCTGCTATCTCGACCTGGACGGCTTCAAGGCCGTCAACGACACCTTGGGGCACCGGGCGGGCGACCGGCTGCTCGCGGCCGTGGCCGGACGGCTGAGCGATGTCGCCGGGAGCGATCCGTGCCACCGCGACGGCAGTCACTTCGTGGCGCGGCTCGGGGGCGACGAGTTCGCGGTGCTGGTCGAGGAGTCGCAGGGCACCCAGCAGCTGCTGGACCTGGCGGACGCGCTGCTCACGGCGGTGCAGCAGCCGTTCGACCTGGCCGGGCAGCGGCTTTCGGTGTCCGCCTCGATCGGGGTGGTCGAGCGCGCCTCCGCCGGTACGTCGCCCACCGGGCTGATGCAGGCCGCCGACACCACGCTCTACTGGGCGAAGGCGGACGGCAGGGCCCGCTGGACCCTTTTCGACCCCGAGCGCAACGCCCACCGGATGACCCGGCAGGCGCTCTCCTCGACGCTCAGGCCGGCCGTCGACCGGGGCGAGTTCGCCCTGGAGTACCAGCCGCTGGTCGGCATGGCGGACGGGGTGGTGCGGGGCGTCGAGGCGCTGGTGCGGTGGAACCATCCGCAGTTCGGGGTGCTCGGCCCGAACCGTTTCGTCTCCATCGCCGAGGAGGACGGTTCGATCGTGCGACTGGGCCGCTGGGTGCTGCGTACGGCCTGCCGCCAGGCCCGGCGCTGGCAGCTGGACCATCCGGACGGGCCGGCGCTGTTCGTCAGCGTCAACGTCGCCGTGCGGCAGGTCTGGGACTCGGACCTGGTCGCGGAGGTCGGGGACGTCCTCGCCGAGACGGGCCTGGACCCCGGGCTGCTGCAACTGGAGCTGACCGAGTCCGCCGTCATGGGTTCGGCGGGCCGCCCGCTGCGGGCCCTCCAGGCGCTGAGCGACATGGGCGTACGGATCGCCATCGACGACTTCGGCACCGGCTACTCCAACCTCGCCTACCTGAGTCGGCTTCCCGTCTCCGTGCTCAAGCTGGACGGTTCCTTCGTCCGCGGCTTCCGGTACGACGACGGCGGCAGGCACCCGAGCCCGGCCGACGAGACGATCGTCCAGGCGCTGGTGGAGCTGGCGCACCGGCTGGGGCTCACCGTGACGGCGGAGTGCGTGGAGACGGCGGAGCAGGCCGAGCGGCTGCGCCGGATCGGCTGCGACACCGGGCAGGGATGGCTCTACTCACGGGCGGTGGCGCCGGAGCGGATCGCCGAGCTGATCGCCGCGGGCGGGACGACCGCTCCGGATGCCGCCGCTCCCGGTGCCCCGTGACCGTCACGGGGCACCGGGAGGCCGTGCGGCTCAGAGCGTGGGCAGGCCGTACGCGTCGGCGATGAGTTCGTAGCTGCGCAGCCGGGCCTCGCCGCCGTGCGCGTTCGCGGTGATCATCAGCTCGTCGGCGCCGGTCCGCTTGGCCAGGTCGTCCAGGCCCGCGCGGACCTGCTCGGACGTGCCGTACACGATGTTGCCGAGCCACTCGTCCACGAAGTCGCTCTCCAGCGGCCCGAAGGTGTGCGCCGCGGCCTCCTCGGGAGTCGGCACCAGGCCCGGGCGGCCGGTGCGCAGCCGCAGCATGCTGAGCGCCCCGGTGAGCACCTGGCGGCGGGCCTCGGCCTCGGTGTCGGCCGCGAGAGCGGCGGCGCCGATCAGGGCGTACGGGGCGTCGAGCACGGCGGAGGGCTGGAAGGACTCCCGGTACAGGTCCAGAGCCGGAATGGTGTTCCGGGCCGAGAAGTGGTGCGCGAAGGCGAAGGGCAGCCCCAGGATGCCGGCCAGCCGGGCGGAGAAGCCGGAGGAGCCGAGGAGCCAGATCGGCGGCCGGGCCGGCGACTGCACCCCGCCGTCCGAGGTGGCCTGCACCGGGCCGGGCACCGCGTGGATGCGGGAGTAGGGGTGGCCGTCCGGGAAGTCGTCGTCCAGGAAGCGGGTCAGCTCGGCGAGCTGCTGCGGGAAGTCGTCGGCGCCCTCGCCCAGCCGCTCGGTCCTGCGCAGCGCGGCGGCGGTGGCGCCGTCCGTACCGGGGGCACGGCCGAGGCCGAGGTCGACGCGGCCGGGGGCCATCGCCTCCAGGGTGCCGAACTGCTCCGCGATGACGAGCGGGGCGTGGTTGGGCAGCATCACGCCGCCCGAGCCGAGCCGGATGCGGTCGGTGTGGGCGGCGAGGTGCGCCAGGATCACGGCCGGCGAGGACGAGGCGACACCGGGCATCGAGTGGTGCTCGGCGACCCAGTAGCGGTGGAATCCGCGCCGCTCGGCCAGCTTCACGATGTCCACGCTGGTGCGGAGCGCCTCGCTCGCGGTACTGCCCTTGCCCACGGTCACCAGATCGAGCACCGACAGGGGTACGGGGGCGGTCCCGCCCGCCGTGCCCCTGACGGTGTCGACCCGGTGGTCCGCGGCGTTGCCGCCGTCGTCGCGGATCTCGTCGCCTCGGTTCTCGTCCACGTGTCGCTCTCCCGGTGCCACTGGTCATACGTATGCGTATCGAACCCGTGCAACAGGAGGGCGGCTCCGCTTATTCCGCCGCGGTGGGTGCGCGGCCGGGAGCACGGGACGTCGTCCCGGTGCTCCGGGCGTCATTCGCGGACTTCGAGTCCGCGCGGTTCGACGGTGCCCAGCGGGGGCTCGCGGGTGGCGAAGAGGGCACCGAGCGCGGGGGCCCAGATGCGGCGGTCGGCGAGCCGCAGCCCTTCCCAGACGGTGACCGGGTTGGCCGCGAGGACCGGCTTGCCGAGGAGTTCCTCCAGCTCGGTGACGTGTGCCGCCGTGTGCAGGGCGGTGTCCGGGAGGAGCACCGCCTCCGCGTCCGGGTGGTCGCCGGCGATGGCGAGTTCGCGGGTGAGGTCCCAGTCCCAGCCGGCCACCTCGGCCCCGGTGATGATCCCGCTGCCCCGGGTGGCGACCACGTCGATGCCGGCGGCCGTCAGGAAGTCGCTGAACAGGGCGGCGACCTCGTCCGGGTAGGTGGCGGCGACCGCGACCCGCCGGACTCCGAGTTCCGCCACGGCGTGCACGAAGGCGAAGGACGTACTGGAGGCGGGGAGCCCGGCCGAGCGCGCCAGCGCGGAGATCTGCGCCTGGGCGCCCTCCCGGCCGAGTACGAAGCTGCCGCCCGTGCAGGCCCACACCAGGGATTCGGCGCCGGCCAGCCGGAGCTCTTCCACACCGGCGTCCAGCCGCTCGGCGGAGCCCAGCTCGCGCAGGGCCCGCACATGGCGGACGTCGTCGCCGATCCCGGTGCGGAACAGGGGCAGTCTGATGTCGCTGTCCAGCGTGATCTCGATCCGCGGGAAGTCGTCCTCGGCGCATTCGCCCGGGTAGAGAAGTCCGACGGTCGTCATGTCCACCCTTCCTTTTCACCCGGACCGGTGGTCCGGGAACAGGGGCGGGCCGTGCACGGGTGCGACCGGCCTCGCGGTCACCCCTGTCTCTTCCTCTCCTACCAGTGTTCCCGACATCGGCCGTCGCACCCACCCGGACCGTACGGGGGGCCGGTCTGCCGCCTCCCCCGCCGGGCGGCGGCACCGGCAGGGGAGGAATCCGGCCCGCGGGGCCCGGAAGTCGGTGCTGATGTTCGACGCGGGACAGATGGTCGAATCAGCGTGGCCGAAAAAATCTTGGCGTCCTCACAGGAATTCCCCCGGCATGTGGACACCCGCGCACCGCCGTGACCTGGCATTTGCCAAACCGGTCAATGCCTTTGGCATATGCCTCTCGGATGCGTCCCAGCCCAGGACGGCACAGACGGGGCAAGAAGTGGTCAACAGCCCTGCCGTGGGCACTTCTTGGCCACTATCGTGGACGCACAGCTTTGCGGTCGGACCTTGGGCAGGGAGCACCGTGACATTGCGACCGGAACCAACAGCACCGTTCCACGCGGTGCAGCACGCCTTCCGCGTGCTCGAAACGGTCTCCCACCACGGTGACGGAGTGACCGAGGCGCAGATCGCGCGGGAGACCGGACTGCCGTCCGCCCGGCTCACCTCCCTGCTGCTGACGCTGCGCCGCGAGGGATACGTCGAGCAGATCGCGGACGGCGCCTACGTCCTCGGGGCCTCGCTGCTCCTCCTCGGCTCGGGCCCCACCCGGCGCCTCGCCCTGGAGGAGCGGCTCCAGCGCGTCCTGGCGCAGCTGCGCGACACGGTCGGCGCGGCGGTCTACGTCAGCCGCTACGTCGACGGCGAGGTCACGGTGGTCCAGGTGATCGACGGCCCGCTCACCCCCGCGGTCAGCGAGTGGGTCGACTTCCGCTCGGCGGCGCACGCCAGCGCGGTCGGCAAATGCCTGCTGGCCCAGCTGGACACGGACGCCCGGCGCGACCACATCGCGCGCCACCGGACGGCCCGGCTCACCTCCAGGACCATCACGGACGAGAAGGTGCTGCTGGCCACGCTCGACCACCACCCCGCGACGGTCCCGATGCTGGATCTCCAGGAGTACGCGGTGGGTACGGTCTGCGCGGCGGTCCCCCTGACGGCGGGCGGTTCGGCGGGGTGCCTTGCGCTGTCGCTCCCGGTCGGCGACACCTACCGGCTGCGCGAAGCGGCCGAGCTGCTCAACCAGCATCTACCGGGCCACCGGTGACGCCACCTATCTCGCCAAGGCCGAGCAGTACTACGACGGCCTCTCCACCGAGCCGCAGACCACCACCCGCTCCTAC
>NZ_JBSFVR010000046.1:0-31124 GCF_053592415.1 Streptomyces sp. NPDC002690
GCCGTTCGAGTCGCGCCCCCACGTGGCGCACGATCTCGTCCTCCGTGTAGGCGGGCTTGCGGGACCGGGCGCGGGCGTGTAGAAGGAGGCGACCGCGGGCTGCCCGGTGTAGTTGGGCCCCGCCCCCGGGTCGCCGCCGAGATAGCGGAACGGCAGCCTTGCCGTACGCCCGCCCCGGAGGGTGAGCCGGTGGTGGCGAGGGGCGTACTCGTACCCGGCCGCGCGCAGCGCCCGCACGGCGGCACGCCCCGCCGGAGCCCCGTCGGCCCAGCGGATCGAGTCGGGGTCGAAGTGCGCGACCAGCAGACCGTCGTCGGTCACCCACGACGCGGCCCGGGCGAGCAGCCCGAGCTGATCGCCGACGTAGTGCAGACCGTGCACGCAGGTGATCAGGGTGTACGTCCGCTCCGGCGTCCAGCGCGCGACGGAGGCGACGACCAGTTCCAGCCGGGGTGGCGCGGCCAAGGGCGTCATCGGCCCCACCAGGTCGACGCCGGTGACCACGGCGTCCGCCGGGAGTACGGACACCGCCTCGTGCAGTGCCCGGCCCTCCCCGCTGCACAGATCCAGCCAGGACGGGGCGGCGCGGGAGAGGAGCTGGGCGAGCGGATCGAAGCCGAGCTCGCGGGCGTAGCTGTTCACCCCGGCGAGTCCGCGCTCGCGGTTCATCGTGTTGTTCGCGACGACCGGGGAGTCCTCCAGCGCGTCCTGGGCGACCAGCCGGTGTCCCGGGTTCACCGGGGACGGGCACGTTCCCGGTGAACCCGTGTTCTCCGTGTCCCGCAGCGTCCCGGATGTCGTCGTCACCGGCTCATTCTGCCCGCTCGGGACCTCCGTGTCCCAGCGGTTTCCGGACCGGCCGCCCCTCCTGCGAGGGGCGCGTTCCGGCAGGTCGGGGGAGGGCCGCTACCATCCGGCGTGACCCAAAAGAGCAAACCGGATGTACACCGCACGCGCATATTCGCCGACCTGACCCCGCTGCGCACGTCCCCCGACTACCGGCGGCTGTGGTTCGGCAATACCGTGTCCTGGATCGGGCAGGGCATGACCTCGCTCGCGGTGTCCCTCCAGGTGTACGACCTCACCGGGTCCGCCTTCTCCGTGGGCCTCATCGGCTTCTGCTCGCTCGTGCCGCTGGTCTTCTTCGGCCTGTACGGCGGGGCCATCGCCGACACGATGGACCGGCGCAAGCTCGGACTCGGCAGCTCCGCAGGATCGTTCCTGCTCTCGGCGGTCCTGGTCGCCTCCGCCTTCGCGGGGGTGGAACAGGTCTGGCTGCTGTACACGATCGTCGCCCTCCAGGCCGTCTGCTTCGCGCTCAACTCCCCGGCGCGCAGCTCGATGATCCCCCGGCTGCTGCCGCCCGAGCAGCTTCCCGCGGCCAACGCGCTCGGCTCCCTCACCAGCACCACCGGCACCCTCGTCGGCCCCATGCTGGGCGGTGTGATCGTCGGCTGGTGGGGCTACCGCGCCGCGTACACCGTGGACGTCGTCACCTTCACCGCCTCCCTGTACGCCATGTGGCGCCTGCCCGCGATGCTGCCGGACCGGAGCGGTGACGCCGGAGCGGGCGAGGCCGCGTCCGGCACCGGTCAAGGAGTGGAACAGCGGCCCGAGCGGGCCTCCGTGCTGGAGGGGCTGCGGTTCCTCGGCACCCGCCCCAACCTGCGGATGACCTTCTTCAGCGACCTCTGCGCGATGGTGCTCGCCAGCCCCAAGGCGCTCTTCCCCGTCGTCGCGATCGTCTGGTACCACGGCGACGCGCGCACCACCGGACTCCTGGTCGCTGCCCCGGCGTTCGGCGCCCTCCTCGGCGGAGTCTGCTCGGGCTGGCTCGGCCGGGTCAGACGGCACGGCCTCGCGGTCGTCTGCGCCGTCGCCGGCTGGGGCGCGGCGATCGCCGCCTTCGGCCTCACCCGCCAACTCTGGCTCGGCATCGTCTTCCTGGCACTGGCGGGCTGCGCCGACACCTTCTCGATGGTCTTCCGCGGCACCATGCTCCAGGCCGCCGTCCCGGACCGGATGCGCGGACGGCTCCAGGGCGTCTTCATCGTCGTCGTCGCCGGAGGCCCCCGCCTCGGGGACTTCCTGGCCGGCTCCGTCGCCGACCTGGCCTCCCCGGCCGTCGCCGTCACCGGCGGCGGCATCGCGTGCGTGGTCGCGGTGCTGCTGCTGGCGCTGAAGTGGCGCGGCTTCCTCCGTTACGACGCCAGGAACCCGCAGCCCTGAGACCAGGAACCCGCAGCCCCGACGGCACCGGGCCTCCGGTCCGCCCGGGATGTGGCGGCGGACCGTCCGGGATGCGGGACGTGGTTGTCGGGCGGCCGGTGGGCGGATCAGGATGCCCCCATGGCCCCTGCCCCGGTTTCGCGACGCCCCGCGGTCCAGCCGCGTGTCCCGGCCGAGTGCTGTCGGGCCGAGCGCTGCCGGGCCGGGCGATGTCGGGGCGAGTGCTGTCGCGCCGAGCGCTGTCGTACGTCCTGCTGACGCGCACCGCACGACTCCCGCCCTCCCGCCCGTCCCCGCCGTACACCGGTCGCACACCGCGCTCCGGCGCGTGCGGGCCGGGCCCGCGGGGCCGCTTCCCCGCCTCCCTCGTTCCCACCGCTGCCGATCGGGGTCCGCCATGTCCGAGAGCTCCCTCCTGCTGCACTGGTTCCTGCCCACCGGCGGCGACGGCCGCGATCCCGGCGGAGTCACCGCCGTCCAGGGCCGGACCAGCTCCGCCACCCGCCGCCGCGCCGACATCGGCTACCTCGCGCAGGTCGCCCGCGCCGCCGAGACCGCCGGGTTCCACTCGCTGCTCACCCCGGTCGGGCTGGGCTGCGTGGACCCGTGGATACTCAGCGCCGCGCTCACCCAGCACACCGAGCGGATCGGCTTCCTCGTCGCCTTCCGCGCCGGATTCACCAGCCCCACACTCCTCGCCCAACAGGCCGACGCCTTCCGTCGGTTCGCCGGGGGCAGGCTCTCCCTCAACGTGGTCACCGGCGGCGATCCCGCCGAACAGCTCGCCTACGGCGACGCGTTGCCGCACGACCAGCGGTACGCCCGTACCGACGAGGTGATGGCGGTGCTGCGCGACCTCCTCGACGGGAAGGAGGTCGACCACGACGGCGAACACCTGCGGATCGAGGGCGCCAAGCTCACCGACCCGGCAGTCCAGTACCGGGTTCCCCTGTACTTCGGCGGCGCTTCCCCCGCCGCCGAGGCGGTCGCCGCCCGCCGGGCCGACGTCCAGCTCCTCTGGGGCGAGCCGCCCGCCGCCATCGCCGGACGCGTCGCGCGGCTGCGCGCGGTGGCCCCCGCCCTGCGGTACGGCATCCGGCTGCACGTCATCAGCCGGGACACCTCGGCCGAGGCGTGGGCCGAGGCCGACCGGATTCTGGGCGGCATCGACCCGGAGGCGGTACGGGCCAGCCAGGAGCGGTTCGCGCGGATGGACTCCGTGGGCCAGGCCCGGATGACCGCCCTGCACGGCGGCAGCGCCGACGCCGCGAAGCTGGAGATCTCCCCGAACCTCTGGGCCGGGATCGGCCTGGTGCGCGAGGGGGCCGGTACCGCGCTGGTCGGCTCGCACGACGAGGTGGCCGCCCGGCTCGACGAGTACCGGCGCCTCGGCGTGGACGAGTTCGTCCTCTCCGGCTACCCCCACCTGGAGGAGGCGTTCCGGGTCGGCGAAGAGGTCGCCCCCCGCCTCCGCGCCCTCGCGAAGGCGTTCTGAGAGGCGGCCCTCAGCCGGCGTCCGGCGCCTCGCCCACGATGCCCCGGGCGATTCCCAGCGCCACCAGGTCCTGGGGCCGCAGGCCGAGCTGGTCGGCCGTCTCGTCGGCCCTCTCCGGCGGGCGCTTGAGGATCGCCGCCGCCGACTCCGGCGCGATCACCGAGAAGTAGCTGTCCGCCGTGACGTAGGTGCGCCCGGGGGCGGCCAGCGCGAGCGCGCCGCCCGAACCGCCCTCGCCGATCACCAGCGTGGTCACCGGCACCCGCGCCTGCGCGATCGCGGCGAAGGTCTCGGCGATGGCCGCGCCCGCCCCGGCCCGCTCGGCCGCCGCGTCGTTGGCGGCGCCCGGGGTGTCGACCAGGGTGAGTACGGGGATGGAGAGCCGGTCCGCGAGCCGGACGGTCCGGGCCGCCGTCCGGTAGCCCGCCGGCCGGGTGGCGGTGCCACACTGGGCGACGTACGCCACCGGCCGGTCCCCGTGCAGCCCGAACCCGCAGAGCGTGCCGGGGTCCGTGCCGCCCGCCCGGTCGCCGTGCAGGGGCAGTCGGTAGCTGAAGTACGCGTCCAAGTACGCCTCGGCGCCCGGTCGTTCCGGCGCTCGGGCCAGGGCCACCGCCTCCCGCCCCGTCGCCGGGAGCCGGGTGCGCGAGAGCGCCTCGGGTACCGGTGCGGGCCGCACGCCGGACGCACGGGCCCCGGCCTCGGAGCCGCCGCCCAGCACCGCCAGCCACCGGCCCAGCGTCCCCGCCAACTCGGCCGGGTCCACCACCGCGTCGACCTGCCCCGCCGCCCACTGCCCCTCGGCCGTGTACGCGTACGGCTCCGCGTCCGGCGGGCGCACCCGCGAGCCGGCGAACCCGACCTGCGCACCCGCCAGCGCCAGCACCACGTCGGCACCCGCACCCACCGTGGCCCAGCCGCCGCCGGTCGTCGGGTCCCGCAGGACCGCGAGTTGCGGCAGCCCGGCCGCCCGCAGCTCCGCCGAGGCGCGGGCCACCCGCTGGAGTTGGGTGAGCGCGACCATGCCCTCCTGCATCCGGCTGCCGCCCGTGGCGACGAGCGAGACCAGCGGCAGCCGCAGCTCCCGGGCGAGGGTGTACGCGGCCGTCAGCCGGTCCCCGGTGCGGTGCCCCAACGAGCCGCCCAGGAAGCCGAATTCGAAGGCGAGCAGCACGCAGGGGTGTCCGCCGGCCGAAGCCGTGCCGTGCACCACCGACTCCGTCTCACCGGTCCGCTCCCCGGCCCGTGCCAGCGCCGCCCCGTAACCGCTCCAGCCGAGCGGGCCGTCCGGTGTCCGCGCCCCGCCCGGATGGTGACCGTCGCCGGGGGCCGGCCGTTCGTCGAAGGTGTCCGCGACGGCCGCGATCATCTCGCGCGCACTCAGGCGCGACGGACCCTCAGCCACCGTGCCCCGGCCCCTGCGGGGTGACCGTCAGGGCACGCTTCATGATCTTGCCCAGGTCGTTGCGCGGCAGGGCGTCGAGATGGCGGACGACGCGGGGGCGCTTGTGCGGGGAGAGGAGCTTCGCCACATGGTCCGCCAACTCGGCTGCGTCAGGCGGCGATCCGGGGTCCGCCGGCACCACCCAGGCTACGATCCGCTCGCCGAGGTCCGCGTCCGGCTCACCCGTGACGGCGGCCTCGCGGACCCCGGGGTGGTCGAGCAGCGCGTTCTCGATCTCGCCCGCCCCGATCTTGTAACCGCCGCTCTTGATCAGGTCGGTGGCCTTGCGCCCCACGATCGTCACGTACCCGTCCGGGGCGACCGTGGCCATGTCGCCGGTCCGGAACCAGCCGTCCTCGGTGAACGCCGCCGCCGTGGCGTCCGGCCGGTTGAGGTACCCGCTGAAGAGGTTCGCCCCGCGCACCTGGATCTCGCCGATCGCCTCCGGCCCGGACACGGGGGAGCCGTCCTCCTCCACCAGGCGGAGCTCCACCCCGGCGAGCGGCGGGCCGACCGTGCCGGGCCGGGAAACACCGTCCGCCCGGACACCGGTGTTCATCAGGGTCTCCGTCATGCCGTACCGCTCGATCACCCGCCGCCCGGTCGCGGCGTACAGGCGCTCGTGGTCGTGGACCGGCAGCGCGGCCGACCCCGAGACCAGCAGCCGTGCCCCCGCCAGTGCGTCCCCCAGCACCGCCCCGGCCTGTCCTCCGGCGGCGAGCACCTCCGCCAGACGGTGATACATGGTGGGGACGCCGAACAACATCGTCCCCCCGGTGGCCAGTTCGCGGGCCACTCCCTCGGCGGAGAACCTCCCCAGGTGACGTACCGAACCGCCCCGGCGCAGCGGCCCCAGCACCCCGAGGACCAGGCCGTGCACATGGAAGAGCGGCAGCGCGTGCACGAGGACGTCGTCACCGGTCCACCCCCAGGCATCCTCCAGCGCGTCCAGCGAGGCGGCGACCGCCCGGCGGGGGAGGACCGCGCCCTTGGGCGGCCCGGTGGTCCCGGAGGTGTAGACGATCAGCGCGGCCGTCTCGGGGCCGGGCTCCACGGGGGCGGGTCCGGGAGAGGCCGGCGCGTCCGCGTCCACCAACACGTCGATCCGGGGGAGCACGGCGAGCACCGGCGGCAGGACGTCGTCCGGTCCCGCGAGCACGGCGGCCGGTGCGCTGTCGTCGACGATGTGCGCGAGTTCGCGCTCGCCGGTCTTCGGGTTGAGGGGTACGGCGGGCACGCCCGCCAGGAGCGCGGCCACCACGGCGACGACGGTTTCCGCCGACGGGGTCGCCCACACGGCGACCCGGCCGCCCGCCCCGGTGATCCGGGGCCGCAGCTCCCCCGCGAGGTCCGCGAGACGGGCGTAGGAGAGGGAGAGTTCACCGAACCGGACGGCCTCCCGGCCTTCCGTGCCGGCGGCCGGGGGATTCTGGAGCGCGGGGAGAAGTGGCGTCACGCCCGCCAGACTAAGGGCTGGCGGGGGACTCAGCCCGAGTCCCGCTGGATGTTCCGCATCCGCCCGTACGCGTACACGCAGCCCGCCAGCGCGAGATCGGACAGCAGCATGAAGCCGATCGAGTACGAGCCCTTCGCGCTGTAGATCGCGCCCATCACCAGAGGCGGCACGAACCCGCCGAGACCGCCCATCGCGCCGACGATGCCGGTCACGCTGCCCACCTTCGGCTGCGGCGTCACCTGCGAGACCAGCGCGAAGACGCTGCCGCTCGCGGTGCCGAGCCCGGCGGCCATGGCGAGCAGCGCGACGGTGCCGCCCGGGTTCAGCGCGGGGTCGAAGGCCTGGACGATCGCCATCAGCGCGGCCAGCAGCAGCGCCGCCGCGGTGACCAGCGCCGGGTGCATGTGGTCGGACAGATAGCCGCCGACCGGCCGGAAGACGACGGTGACCAGCGCGAACCCGGCAGCCTTGGTGCCCGCGTCGGTGGGGGACAACTCGTACCAGGTCTTGAGGTACGTCGGCAGATACACGCCGAACGCCACGATGCCGCCGAAGCCGATCGCGTAGAGCGCCGACAGCTCCCAGGTCACCCGCAGCTTCCCCGCCTCGGTGAGCCGGTGGACCAGGGTGTCGGCCGGTACGGGCCGGTCGGGGCGGTCGGTGATCAGGAAGGCGGCCAGCAGCGCGTACACCAGCAGAGCGCCCGCGACGATCAGGAACGGCAGGTCGTCGCTGTGCTTGGCGATGCGCGGGGTGAAGTACCCGGAGAGCGCCACACCGCCCATGCCCATGCCGAAGACACCGAGCGCGAGGCCCCGGTCGGAGGGCGGGAACCAGGAGTTGACCAGCGGGATGCCGATGGCGAACGTGGTGCCGCCCAGCCCCAGCAGGAACCCCACCGCGAGCATTGCCCCGTACGAGTCCTTCGCCGGGATCAGCAGCAGCACCGGCACGATGGTCAGCGCCGACACCGCGGGGAACATCAGCCTCGCCCCGTACTTGTCCGTCAGCGCGCCCACCGGGATGCGGCCGAGCGAGCCGACGATCACGGGCACGGCGACCAGGAAGGACTGCTGGAACGAGCTGAGCCCGAGCCGGTCCTTGAACTCGCCCGACAGCGGCGAGACCAGGTTCCACGCCCAGAAGGTCAGCGCGAAGCCGATCGTGGCCACCACGAGGTTGCGGTACGCGGCGGCGGAAGGCTTGGCCGCCGCCGGGGCGGCGGGCTGCTTGGGGGCTGCTGTTTCCACGGCCCCAGTCAAGACCGCCCGCCCACCGGCAGCGCGCCGGACTGCTCCGAGCGGGGGACCTCGGCGGTGGAGACGCGACGGCGGCACCGCCCTCACGCCCAGTGCGCGCCCGTGCTCCCACCGTCCCCTCCACAGTCGGTTTTGTCCGAATGCTGCGACAATCGCGGTATGGACCGGCTGGACAGAGAAATACTCGCCATCCTCCAGGAGGACGCCCGCATCTCGTACCGGGACCTGGGCGTACGCGTCGGGCTCAGCGCCAATGCCGCGGGCGACCGGGTGCGCCGAATGCGCCGCGACGGAGTCATCCGCGGCTTCACGGTGATCATCGATCCCGCCGCCGACACCCGCTCCGGACTCGTCGTCTTCATCGACGTCTCGTTGCGCCTGGACACCACCAACGAGGAGTTCGAACGCTCCGTGCTGACGCTCCCGGGCATCACCGAGGTGGTGCACCTGACCGGCGGCCACGACTACCTGGTACGGGCCACCGCCGCCGACCCGGGCGCGCTCGACAGCCTGCTGCGACGCCTCAAGCGGGACGCGGGCGTCGCCCACTCCATCACCCGGATCGCCCTGCGGGCCGCCCCCACCCACTGACCTCAGATCGGCGCCTGCCAGGTGAGCGGCGGCCGTCGCTCACCCCGGTCGTCCTGCCCGTCGTCCGAGACCAGCAACCGCACCGCCCGCCGCCCGTCCGGCAGCCGCACCGTCGCGTCCACCTCGACCTCGATCGCCGAAACCCCCGTCCTGCGGTGCGCGGCGGCCAGCGCGCCCCGCAGGGCCGCCAGGAGCTTCCCGGCCGCCGGCTCGGCCACCAGGGCGTCCACCGGGCCGGCGAAGTGCACCGACGGCTGGAAACCCAGCAGCGCCGAAGCTCCCGCGGTCTCCCGCAGCACCCGGCCCCGGAACGTCGTCGGCGCGTCGGCGGGCGGCTGCTGGAGCGCGAAGATCGTGGTCCGTACCTCCTGGATCGTCGAATCCAGCTCGTCCACCGCCCGTACCAGCAGACCGTCCGCCTCCACCGCCTCGTCCGGGTCACCGCTCCACTCCGGGGCCTTCGTCGCCGCAACGGCCCGGCGGCGGGCCGACTCCAGCGTCATCTCGGTCGCGAAGAGCCGCTGCACCACCAGATCGTGCAGGTCACGGGCGATCCGGTCGCGGTCCTCGTAGACCGCGAGCTGCTCCCGGTCCAGTTGGGCGTCGGCCATCACCAGGGCCAGCGCCGCCTGCGAGGCGAACTGGGTCGCCAGCTGCTTGTCCGCCGAGGTGTACGGGCGGCCGCCCCGCAGCCGGGGCAGGGCGAGAGTGCCGATCAGCCGGCCGCCGCTCTCCAGCGGCAGCATCATGCTGGGCCCGTACCGGTGGCGCACCGAGGTCGTCATCATCGGGTCCGTCGCCGCGTCCTCCAGGAATACCGGCTGCCCGCCCAGCAGATGGACGAGTACGGGGGAGCCGGGCGCGATCGAGGCGCCCAGGATGCCCGTCGGGTCCTCCAGGGTCGACACGGTGACGATCTCCATGCCACCGTCCTCGCGGGACTGGAGGATCACCCCGGCCGCCGCCTCCGCGAGCACCCTGGCTCCCTCGGCGACGGTCTGCAGCGCCTCGGCCCGGCTCGTCCCGGTGAGCAGCGCCGTGGTGACGGCCGCCGATCCCTGGAGCCAGCGTTCCCGCTGGAGGGCCGATTCGTAGAGTCGCGCGTTGCTGATCGCGATGCCCGCCTGGGAGCCCAGCACCCGCAGCAGCGCGTCGTCCGCGTCGGTGAACGGCCGCCCGCCGCTCTTCTCGCAGAGGTAGAGGTTGCCGAACACCTCGGTGTCGACCCGTACCGGAGTACCGAGGAAGGTGTGCATGACCGGATGCCCGGGCGGCACCCCGACCGAACGCGGGTCACGGGTCACATCGTCGGAGCGCAGCGGCCGGGGGTCGTGGATCAGTGCGCCGAGCACTCCCTCGCGGCCGTCCGGGAGAGCCCCGATGCGCCGGCGTTCCTCGTCGCCGAGGCCCGCGGTGTACAGCTCGGTGATCCGGCCGGACTCGGGGTCCAGCACCCCGAGGGCGGCGTAGCGCGCGTCGGTCAGCAGGGAGGCGGTGTCCACGATCTGCTGGAGCGTGATGCCGAGCCCCAGATCGGTGCCGACGCTCAGCACCGCCTCCAGCAGCTCCGGCAGCCGGGGCGCGTAGCCGTGCGGTGTGCCCTCCGGCCGGGCGGGACCGTCCGCCGTGCCGGGGGTGCCCTCGGGCCCGTCCGGCCCGGTGTCCTCGGGCCCGTCCCCACCGGTGCCGCGCTCGCGCGCCATCCGCCTCGTCCCAGCCCCTCCGAGCGGTCAGCCGACGAGCGGGTGGAGGGCCATCGGGGCGATCGTTCCGTCCAGCATCGCGCCGAGGCCGAGGATCGAGCAGACGTCGGGCCGCTCCGCGATGGTCACCGGCATCCCGGTGGCCGTCCGAAGCAACTGGTCGAAGCCCGGCAGCAGGGCGCTGCCGCCGACCATCATGATGCCCCGGTCGGCGAGGTCGGCGACCAGATCGGGCGGGCAGTCCCGCAGCACCCTGCCGAGGCCGTCCACCACCGCGGTGAGCGGGGTGTGGATCGCCTGCCGCACGGCGGCCGTGTCCACCTGGACCGAACGGGCCAGACCCGTCGCCACGTCTCGGCCGTGGATCTCGGTCACGGCGGGCCCCTGCGAGGTCAGCCCGGTGCCGCTGAGGGCCAGTTGGAGGGGGCGCACGGACTGGCTCGGCAGCATCAGTTCGTGGTGCTGGCGCAGGTGCTGGATCACCGCGTTGTCGATGGTGTTGCCGCCGATGGGGATGCGTACGGCGGTGACGATCGAGCCCAGCGAGAGCACGGCGATCTGGGTGGTGGCCGCTCCGCACACCATGATCATGGTGGCGGTCGGCTGCTCGACGGGGAGTCCGCAGCCGACGGCCGCCGCGATCAGGGTGTCCACCAGCTCCACCCGGCGGGCGCCGAGCCCGACCAGGGTCTCCACGGTCGCGCGCTGGGCCAGCGGGTCGCTGTCGTGCGGGGTGCAGGCGGCGGCCCGCAGCCGGGGCTTGCGGCGGAGCTGGCGGCGGAGCTTCTCGCCGATCAGGTGGCGCAGCATCCGCTGGGCCATCTCGATGTCCACGACGGTGCCGCCCGAGACGGGCCGGGCCACCCGGATGTAGCTGGGGGTGCGGCCGGTCATCTGCTCGGCGAGCGCGCCCACCGCGATGAGCGATCCGGTGCGGGTGTTGACGGCCGCGACACTCGGTTCGTCCACGACGAGCCCGAGCCCCTTCACGTACACCCGGGTGCTCGCGGCTCCCATGTCGACGGCGATGTGGCAACGGCGCAACTGCTCAAGGCTGACGGTCACGGCGGGTTCTCCCGAGAGCGCTGGTGGTGTCCCGGCGGCGGCCGGCTCTCCTTCGCATCGTGGGCGGGGCGGGGACCGGGCGCGCGTTGAGGTACGCCGGAAGGGGCCCGGGGGACCGGTGACTCCGGGGGCGGTCCGTCAGCCCGGCAGCAGTCGTTGGAAGAGGCCCCAGGTGAACTCGGCGACGTACGGGGCGCGGGTCGCAGGGTCCGTGAAGGCCAGCGCCCAGCGGGTCGGCGCGCTGCCCTCCATCGGGCGGACCGGCGCGAAGGCCCGCGCCACCTCGTCCACGGTGCAGGACCACGGGGTGAGGTCGGCGGCGGTCCGCAGCTCGGGGCCCGGGGTTCCGGGCGCGCGGACCAGCCACGCGTTCCACACGGCTCCGCCCGGTGCCGCCATCACCTCGAACCGCAGGCCGGGCCAGAGCGGCAGCGCCCACGTCAGCGCGTCGCACTCCAGATCGCCGACCCTCCGCCGGACGGAGCGCTCGGGCTCGCCGAGCACGGAGCGGTACCGGCGCAGGACTCCCCGCCCGCCCGGTCCGCGCACCATGGCCTGCCAGCGGCGGTTCGCCTCGCGCGCCTCGGCGAGGGTGGCACTCAGCTCGTGCCGGGCGTCCTCGGCCAGTTCCGGCTGGTGGTCGGCCATCCGGCGGAGCAGGACGAGCTGGAACTGGAGCGGTCCGAAGGGGGCGGCGGCGGTCATGCCGTCCATCCTGCCCCGCGCCCTCTTCCCGCCGCTCGGCCCGTGTCGCTCAGCTGCCGGAGCCGTCGGCAGCCCCGGCGACGAGGTTCTCCAGGGCCGTGCGGTCCCCGCCGGGTCCGGCGCCGAGCATCCGGCGCAGCAGGTCCCGCAGTACCCTGCGCTCCGTCTCCGACAGGCCGGCCAACGGCTCGCGGGCGAAGTCCAGCGCTTCGCGCAGCCGCAGCGCGGTCGCGCGCCCCTTCTCGGTCGGGGCGGCGAGCTTCACCCGCCGGTCGTGCGGGTCCGGGCGGCGTTCGACCAGGTCACGGGCTTCCAGCCGGTCCACGATGCCGGTCACGTTCGACGGCTCGCACTTCAGCTTCTGCGCGATCCGGCGCATGGGCATCGGCTCCAGGGACAGCAGACCCAGCACCCGTGCCTGGGCGCCGGTGAGCGAGAAGGAGGCGGCGGCCCGGTCGTACTCCTCGTAGTAACGCGCCACGACAGTGCCGATCAGCTCGACGACTTCGAGGGTCAGAGGATCTGTGCGCGGGGTGGTCATGACACACAGGATACCCAGTTGCTTGACAAGGTGAAATATTCAGGAGCATGGTTGTTTCATGTGGTGAAGCTTTACATGATGAAGCTCTGTGCGGTGAGCCATGCCGCGCCGTGCGCCCCATCGCTTACCACCCATACCCCCGCACCCCGCACCGAGGAGAACCCGAGCCCATGTCTGCAGCACTTCCCGCGTCCAGCCGCGAATGGCACCTCGTCGCCCGCCCGCACGGCTGGCCGAAGCCCGAGGACTTCGCGCTGCGTGAGGCGCCGGTGTCGGCTCCGGCCGAGGGCCACGTCCTCGTCCGCAACCTCTACTTCTCCGTCGACCCGTACATGCGCGGCCGGATGAACGACGTGAAGTCGTACACCCCGCCCTTCCAGCTCGACAAGCCGATGGACGGCGGCGCGGTCGGTGAGGTCGTCGCCTCGAACGCCGAGGGCATCGCGGTCGGCGACCACGTCCTGCACGGCCTCGGCTGGCGCGAGTACGCCGACGTCCCCGCGAACCGCGTGGCGAAGGTCGACCCGGACGTCGCCCCGCTCTCCGCCTACCTCGGCGTGCTCGGCATGACCGGTCTCACCGCCTACGCCGGTCTCTTCGAGGTCGCCTCCTTCAAGGAGGGCGACGTGGTCTTCGTCTCCGGCGCCGCCGGAGCCGTGGGCAGCCAGGTCGGCCAGATGGCCCGGCTCAAGGGCGCCTCCCGCGTGATCGGTTCGGCCGGTTCCGACGAGAAGGTCAAGCTCCTGGTCGAGGAGTACGGCTTCGACGCGGCGTTCAACTACAAGAACGGCCCGGTCCGCGACCAGCTCCGCGAGGCCGCCCCGGACGGCATCGACGTCTACTTCGACAACGTCGGCGGTGAGCACCTGGAAGCCGCGCTCTCGTCGTTCAACGTCCACGGCCGCGCCGCCATCTGCGGCATGATCGCCCAGTACAACAGCACCGAGCCGACGCCGGCTCCGCGCAACCTCGCGCTGGTCATCGGCAAGCGGCTCCGCCTGGAGGGCCTGCTCGTCGGCGACCACACCGCGCTCCGGCCGAAGTTCGTCGAGGAAGCCGCCGCCTGGCTGGCCTCGGGCGAGCTGAAGTACCGCGAGACCACCGTCGAGGGCATCGAGAACGGCTTCAACGCCTTCGACGGCCTGATGCGCGGCGAGAACACCGGCAAGATGATCGTCTCGCTCGTCTGACCGCAGGACCGCCCGTCACGGCCGGCTCCGTCACGGACAACGCTCGTACCCACAGGAGGAGTACCTCGCATGAGCATCCCGAACATAACCGTCGCCTACACCGCCGTCGCCACCGCCGAGAACGGCCGTGACGGCCGGGTGTACTCCGACGACGGCAACCTCGACGTCGTCGTCAACCCGCCGAAGGCGATGGGCGGCAGCGGCAACGGCACCAACCCCGAGCAGCTCTTCGCGGCCGGCTACAGCGCCTGCTTCCAGAGCGCCCTCGGCGTCGTCGCCCGGCAGAAGAAGGTCAGCATCGCCGGGTCCACCGTGACCGCGTCGGTCGGCATCGGCCAGGCGGACACCGGCGGCTTCGGCCTGGAGGTCGCGCTCACCGTCTCCATCCCGGACGTCGACACGGAGACCGCGCGCGAACTCGTGGAGCAGGCCCACCAGGTCTGCCCGTACTCCAACGCCACGCGCGGCAACATCAAGGTCGACCTCGTCGTCGCCTGAACCCGCCGCACCACGGCGAGGGTCGCACTCTCCCCGGACACCCCCCGGACACCCCCTGGCGGCGTCCGGGGGGTGCGCACGTACCCTGGCGCCATGAGTGATCTCGCGGCCGGATTCGGCTACTTGCTGAAGGGGCAGCGCTGGGTCGTCCGGCACGGCCGCTGGTTCGGGTTCGGGCTGCTGCCGGGACTGATCACGCTCGTCCTGTACCTCGGCGCGCTCGTCGGACTCGCCTACGGCGCCGACGACTTGGCCGACTGGTCCACCCCGTTCGCCGACGACTGGTCGTCGCCCTGGCTCGGCCTGCTCCGCAATACGCTGACCGTACTGGTCTTCGCCTTCGGGCTGTTCCTCGCCGTCATCACCTTCACCGCCGTCACGCTCCTGGTCGGCCAGCCGTTCTACGAGTCGCTCTCCGAGGAGGTCGACCGCAGCGAAGGCGGCGAGGTTCCCGAGTCCGGGCTCCCGCTCTGGCGCGAACTCTGGGTGTCCGCCCGGGACTCCGTCCGCATCCTGGTGCGGGTCTCCCTCTACGGCATCCTCCTCTTCGCCCTGGGATTCATCCCGGTGGCGGGACAGACCGTCGTGCCCGCCCTCGGTTTCTGCGTCTCCGGCTACTTCCTCGCCGAGGAACTGACCTCCGTCGCCCTCCAGCGCCGGGGACGCGACCTGCGCGCCCGTCTGGCGCTGCTGCGCGGCCGGCGGGCGCTGGTGCTGGGCTTCGGCGTCCCCCTGACGCTCGCCTTCCTGATTCCGGTCGTCGCCGTGTTCCTGATGCCGGGCGCCGTGGCCGGCGCGACCCTGCTGGTGCGCGACCTCGTCGGCGCGGACACCGGGACCGCCGAGGGAGCCACGGACGCACCGGCCACCACGGGCCCCTCGCTCGTGAAGGCCGAGGACGAGTAAGTGCACGGAGTTGGGGCGTAGTTGCGTCCTTGGTTGCCTCTGCGCCTCCTGGCGGACGCAGAGTGCGGAGCTGTCCCGTCCGTAAGCGTTCCGGGGCCGGGCAGTCGCGCGAGCCGGCACCCCCGGCTCCGCCAGGAGCCGCCCCATGACCAGCGCGACCCCCGCCGACATACGCTCCCGCCCGGTGGGCGGTGCGCCGGCACCCGGCCCGGTCCCCGCCCACCGGCACCGGCCGGACATCCAGGGCCTGCGGGCCGTCGCCGTGGGACTGGTGGTGCTCTCGCACGCCGGAGTGGCCGGGGTGGCGGGCGGCTATGTGGGCGTCGACGTCTTCTTCGTGATCTCCGGCTTCCTGATCACCTCCCTGCTGCTGCGCGAACACGCCTCCACCGGCCGGGTGTCCATCCGCGCTTTCTACGCCCGCCGCGCCCTGCGGCTGCTGCCGGCCGCCTCGTTGGTGACCGTCGCCACGCTGGCCGGGGCCTGGGCCTTCCTGTCGAAGGCGCGCCTCGCGGAGTACGCGGGTGACGCGCTCAGCAGCGCGCTGTACCTGGTCAACTTCCGCCTGGCGAGGTCCGGTACGGACTATCTGGCGCAGGACAGCCCGCCGTCGCCATTCCAGCACTTCTGGTCGCTGGCCGTGGAGGAGCAGTTCTACCTGGTGTGGCCGCTGCTCCTGTTGCTGGCCCTGCGGCTCGCCCGGGGGCGGTACGCGCGGGTGGCCCTGCCACTCGGGGCGGTCTGCCTGGGGTCGTTCGCGCTGAGCGTCCTGCTCACCCGCTCCTCGGCTTCCTGGGCATACTTCAGCACCCCCGCACGGGCCTGGGAGCTGGGCGCCGGAGCCATGGCGGCCCTCGCGGCCGGACGGCTCGACAGGGCGCGCCCGTGGTTCGTCGCGGCACTGAGCTGGTCCGGCCTCGCCTGCGTGCTGGTCGCGGCCCTCCGGTACGACGACGCGACCCCGTTCCCCGGCTACCACGCCGCTCTGCCGGTCCTCGGCGCCGCCCTGGTCCTCGGCGCGGGCGGGGCACCCGCCCGGTACGGTGCCGGGCTCCTGCTGGGCCGGCGGCCCCTGGTGTGGATCGGCGGACTCTCGTACGGCTGGTACCTCTGGCACTGGCCGCTGCTGGTGATCGGCCCGATGGCGCTCGGCGACGGCGACGGCGGGGTGCCGACGGCGCTCGCGCTGTGCGCGGCAGCCCTCGTCCTGTCCTGGCTGACCCTGCACCTGGTGGAGAACCCGGTCCGCTTCCACCGGGCGCTCAAGGAGCGGCCCCGCCGGGCCTTGATGCTGGGCGCCGGACTGTCGGCGGCGATCACGGCGCTGGCACTGACGGCGGCAGCCGTGCCACTGGTGATCGAGACGGGCCCGCCCGCACCGGCTCTCGCCCGCGAACTGGCCGGTGCTCCCGACCCGGCGGCGCGGCTGGCCCAGCTCCTCTCCGCCCCGCCCACCGAACTGCCCGCCAACCTCACCCCCGGTCCGGCCGGGGTGAAGGCGGCCCGCTCCGCCGTCTACCGGGACGGCTGCCATGTCTCCTACGACGGTGGTGAGGTGCGGTCCTGCGTCTACGGGGACCCGGCGGGCTCCCGGACCGTGGTGCTCTTCGGTGACTCCCACGCCGCCCAGTGGTTCCCCGCCTTCCAGCGCCTGGCCACCGACCACCACTGGAAGCTCATCTCCCTGACCAAGGCGTCCTGCAAGACCGCCGAGGTCACCATCATCAGCGACCACCGGCCGTACACCACCTGCGACACCTGGCGGGAGAAGGCCCTCGCACGGATCGAATCGCTCCGCCCCGACCTCGTCGTCGTCTCCTCGTCGGACGCGGGAGACCCCTTCCACCCCACTGCCGACCCGCTCGGCCAGTGGACGGACGGCTTCGAGACCGTCTACCGGCGCCTGGCCGCCCACGGCGCCCGTGTCGCGGCCCTCCTCGACACCCCCTGGCCCAAGGGCGACCCGGTGGACTGCGCTGCGAACAACTCCACCCGACTGCGGGCCTGCGAGAACAGCTACTCCGCCTCGGCCCATGACCCCGTGCGCGCGGACGCCGTACGAACCGCCGCCTCGGCGACCGGCGCCACCCTCGTCGACCCCCGGGCCTGGATCTGCGACACCCGCGCCCACCGCTGCCCCGTCGTCGTCGGCAACGTGTCCGTCTACCGCGACACCAGCCACCTCTCGGACGGCTACACGGCCGCGCTGACCCCCGTCCTGGAGCCGGTGATCGAGGGGTTGGTGGCGAATGGTCCCTACGGGGCGTGAGGGTGGCACCTTCCGGTGTTCACCCGATGAGCGAGGCGGCAACGGCGTTCCGGGGCCGCCTTGTTCGACCCGGCACGGGTCTCGCGTCTCGGGCCTCGGTTCTCGGGTCTTGGTTCTCGGGTCTTGGGGTTCGAGCTTCGTTGACGGTTCATCACTCGTTCGAGGGATATGGAGAGGTGCGCGGGCCGACGCTTGAGCTTCGGGATTCGGGGGTCGGGATGCGAGGTCCGGGATTCGAGCGCTGTTGTACATCCGGGGGGTTGGTAGGTAGGGGTTTGAGAAATCCAACCCCCCCTCCCACCCCGTCACGGCCAGCAAGTATGACTAATGGTGAGCGAGTTGCGGCGGAGAGTCACGCCCGCTTACGGTGCCCTCAACGAAACGACCCCGACGCGGTGTTCTCAGCACCAGGCCGGGGTCTCACCAGAAGATCGCACTCAGCAGAAAGACCGATCTCGTGGCTACCAAGCACCTTAGCTCTGCCCCGCCCGCGCCCGCAGCTTCGCGCCCGTACCGCCGGGCCAACACCGGCTACGGCAAGCAGTCCGTCTCCGGCCAAGTCGCCCCCGGCCCACGGGACTTCGCGTTCCTGCCGGAGCGTGAGCGGTATGTGGCCGCCTATGTCGATCACTTGCCCGATGGTGCGGCGATGGACATCAAGTCGTTGGCCAAGGATTTGCCCCTGTACGGGCAGATGGCCATCGGCACCGCCCTGCGCGCGCTCGGCGTGGCCGGGCATCTGCGGCGCGTCCGCAGGCAGGCGGAAGGGGGCGGCGCGTGCCGGTGGGTGACGCTCACCTTCTGGTCGCGTACCGCCCACGACAACGCGTGGTGGACCGCCCGGCTCGAAGCGGAAGCCGCCGCACCGGAACAGGTTCCCGGCTCCGAACCGGTCGTGACGCCACAGCCTGTCGTGCCTCAGCAGCGCACCCCCCGGCGGGCACCCGCCGGGCAGCCGGAAGCGGAGGCTGCCGCCGCCCCGGGCCCGAAGCCGCCGGAGGCTCAGCCGCAGGAACGCCAGGAAGCGGCTGCGGTTACCCCTGCCCCCGACTCCGCCCTTGCCGTTGGTGCCGCCGAAGGCGCTTCCGGTCCGTCCCCCGCCTATCTCGCCTTGGCCGAACTGGGCCGGCGGGACCCCCGCTTGACGCTCTCCGCCGCCGACTGCCAGGTCCTGGAGCCGCTCGCTGCCGCCTGGTTCGCACGCGGTGTCAGTGCCGGGTACCTGACCTCGGCGCTCACCGCCGGACTCCCCGAACAGGTCGGGTCACCCGTGGGACTGGTACGCCGCCGCCTCACCGACAAGATGCCGCCCCGACTGCCCGCCACGCCCACCCCGCCGCAGGTCCCTGCCTCCGGCCACCCCGGCGCTCCGGTGCGCGGGCTCCTGGTCGAGTGCACCGACTGCGGCCGTCCCGGCAGGGCGGAGGCACTCCCGGACGGCCTCTGCGCCTCCTGCCACGCCGCCCACCAGGCGCCCGCCGCGCCCGAAGCGGCACCCGCCCCGAAGCCGGCCGAACGCGATGTCGCCGCCCTCGTCGCGGGTCTCCGCAGCCTGATGCGCCCCTGACGGGCAGAGAGGGCCGCGCGACTCGGCGGTCGGCGAAGCCCCGGCCGCCCGGCAGCCTCCTCAGGCCCCGACGTACGCCGCCAGGTGCTCGCCCGTGAGGGTGGAGCGGGCGGCGACCAGGTCGGCCGGGGTGCCCTCGAAGACGATCAGCCCGCCGTCGTGGCCCGCCCCGGGGCCGAGGTCGACGATCCAGTCGGCGTGCGCCATGACCGCCTGGTGGTGCTCCACCACGATCACCGACTTGCCGGAGTCGACGAGCCGGTCGAGCAGTCCGAGCAACTGCTGCACGTCGGCGAGGTGCAGACCCGTGGTCGGTTCGTCGAGCAGGTAGATGCCGCCCTTCTCGCCCATGTGCGTGGCCAGCTTGAGGCGTTGGCGCTCACCGCCGGAGAGCGTGGTCAACGGCTGCCCCAGGGTGAGGTATCCGAGCCCGACGTCCACCAGACGCGCGAGAATCCGCTCCGCGGCCGGGGTCGCCGCCTCGCCCCCGGCGAAGAACTCCCGTGCCTCGGCGGCCGACATGGCCAGCACCTCGCTGATGTCCCGCCCGCCGAACCGGTACTCCAGCACCGAGTCCTGGTAACGCCGCCCCTCGCACTCCTCGCATACCGAGGCGACCCCCGCCATCATCGCCAGATCGGTGTAGACGACCCCGATGCCGTTGCAACCGGGGCACGCGCCCTCGGAGTTGGCGCTGAAGAGCGCCGGCTTCACGCCGTTGGCCTTCGCGAACGCCTTACGGACCGGGTCCAGCAGCCCGGTGTACGTCGCCGGGTTGCTGCGCCGCGACCCCCGGATCGGGCTCTGGTCCACCGACACGACGTCCCCGCCCCCCGCCTGCCGGGGCAGCGCCCCGTGCACCAGCGAGCTCTTGCCGGAACCGGCGACCCCGGTGACGACCGTGAGCACCCCGAGCGGGAGGTCCACGTCCACGTCCCGCAGGTTGTGCGTCGAGGCCCCCCGGACCTCCAGCGTCCCGGTGGGCTTCCGCACCTCGTCCTTCAGCTTCGCACGGTCGTCGAAGTGGCGGCCGGTGACCGTGTCGCTCTTCCGCAGCCCCTGAACGCTCCCTTCGAAGCAGACCGTGCCGCCCGCCGCACCGGCGCCGGGACCCAGGTCCACCACATGGTCGGCGATGGAGATCGTCTCCGGCTTGTGCTCCACCACGAGCACCGTGTTGCCCTTGTCGCGCAGCCGCAGCAGCAGGTCGTTCATCCGCTGGATGTCGTGCGGGTGCAGCCCGATGGTCGGCTCGTCGAAGACGTACGTCACGTCGGTGAGCGAGGAACCGAGGTGGCGGACCATTTTGACGCGCTGCGCCTCGCCGCCGGAGAGCGTGCCGGCCGGGCGGTCGAGCGAGAGGTAGCCGAGGCCGATCTCCACGAACGAGTCGAGCGTCCGCCCCAGCGCGGTGAGCAGCGGCGTCACCGAGGGCTCGTCCAGAGCGGCCACCCACGCGGCGAGGTCGCTGATCTGCATCGCGCAGGCGTCGGCGATGGAGAGGCGCGCGATCTTCGAGGACCGAGCGCCCTCGCTGAGCCGGGTGCCCTCGCACTCGGGGCAGGTGTCGAAGGTGACCGCGCGCTCCACGAACGCCCGGATGTGCGGCTGGAGCGCCTCTTTGTCCTTGGAGAGGAAGGACTTCTGGATCTTGGGGATCAGCCCCTCGTAGGTGAGGTTGACGCCCTCGACCTTCACCTTGGTGGGTTCGCGGTACAGGAAGTCCCGCATCTCCTTCTCGGTGAAGTCGCGGATCGGCTTGTCCGCGTCGAGGAAGCCGGACTCCGCGTAGACCCGCACGGTCCAGAAGCTGTCGGACTTCCAGCCGGGGATGGTGAACGCGCCCTCGGCCAGCGACTTGGAGTCGTCGTAGAGCTGGGTGAGGTCGATGTCGGAGACGGTGCCCCGGCCCTCGCAGCGCGGGCACATCCCGCCGGTCCGGTTGAACGTGGCCTTCACGGCCTTCTTGTTGCCCCGTTCGACGGTGATCGCGCCGCTCGCCCGTACCGAGGGGACGTTGAACGCGTAGGCGCTCGGCGGGCCGATGTGCGGCTTGCCGAGACGGCTGAAGAGGATGCGCAGCATGGCGTTGGCGTCGGTGGCGGTGCCGACGGTGGAGCGGGCGTCGCCGCCGAGGCGCTGCTGGTCGACGAGGATCGCGGTGGTCAGCCCTTCGAGCACGTCCACCTCGGGCCGTGCCTGCGTGGGCATGAAGCCCTGCACGAAGGCGCTGTACGTCTCGTTGATCAGCCGTTGCGACTCGGCGGCGACGGTGCCGAACACCAGGGAACTCTTGCCCGAGCCGGAGACGCCGGTGAACACCGTCAGCCGGCGCTTGGGGAGCTCGACATGAACGTCCTTGAGGTTGTTCACCCGCGCGCCGTGCACCCGGATCAGATCGTGGCCGTCCGCACCGCGCTCCGCCGCCGACCGGCGATCCGTCCCCTGGGGCCTGCTCATGCTGTTTCCTCCTGCGGTGCGGCGTTCTGCGGTGCGGTGCTCTGCGGTGCGGTGCTCTGCGGTGCGGCGTTCTGCGGTGCGGGGGGCGTGCGCGTCACTTCTTGTTCTGGGTGAAGCGCAGCATGTTGCCGGACGGGTCGCGGAAGGCGCAGTCGCGGACGCCGTAGGGCTGGTCGAGCGGCTCCTGGATCACTTCGCCACCTCCTTCGCGGATGCGCTCGAAGGTGGCGTCGACGTCGTCGGTCGAGAAGATGACGCCGCGCAGCAGGCCCTTCGCGAGGAGTTCCGCCACGGCCTGCCGGTCGGCGGCCGAGGCGCCCGGGTCCGCCAGCGGCGGCTCCAGCACGATGTTCACGTCGGGCTGCGAGGGGGAGCCGACGGTCACCCAGCGCATCCCCTCGAACCCCACGTCGTTGCGGACTTCGAGTCCGAGCACGTCACGGTAGAAGGGGAGCGCCTTGTCGTGGTCGTCGACGGCGATGAAGGTCTGGGAGAGGTTGATGTCCATGCGTTTCACGCTACGGGCGGGGTCATCGTTTCGCTTCTCCATTCCTGACCGGTCGCGTGTGGATCTTCGCGACGCAGGCGGGGACGGCCGCGCCCGCCTCGTGGGACCGGGCCCGGTAGGCGCTCGGGCTCTCGCCGACCAGCTCGGTGAAGCGCGAGCTGAACGATCCCAGCGAGGTGCAGCCGACCTCGAAGCAGACCTCGGTGACCGACAGGTCGCCCCGCCGCAGCAGGGCCTTCGCCCGCTCGATCCGGCGGGTCATGAGGTAGTTGTACGGGGTCTCCCCGTACGCCGCCTTGAAGCTGCGGGAGAAGTGGCCCGCCGACATCAGGGCGGTACGGGCCAGCGCGGGGACATCGAGCGGCTCGGCGTACTCGCGGTCCATCCGGTCGCGGGCCCGGCGCAGTCTGCGGAGGTCTTCCAACGACGTCATCCGGCCACCTTCGCACGGTGCCACCGGCCGCGCCCGCACTTCGGGGGCATCAAGGAGCACTCGCCATGCGCATGATCGTGTCGTACCCGGGTACGTACCGGGTTCGGGACGGTCCACGCAACCGAGGAGCCCCGCAGCGGACCTGACACCGCTGCGGGGCTCCTCCCCGTCTCCGCCTCGCCTCCGCCCCGGCGGGGGTCAGCGCACGGAGAAGCCGTACTCCGTCGTCGAGACGTACTCCTCGCCCGGTCGCAGCACCGTGCTCGGGAAGTGGGGCCGGTTCGGCGAGTCCGGGAAGTGCTGGGTCTCCAGCGCGATCCCGGCGGACGGCACGAAGGGGCCGCCGCCGAGGTGGTCGGCGGTGTAGAGCTGGATGCCCGGCTCGGTCGTACGCACCGTCAGCGCCCGCCCGGAGCCCGCGTCGTACAGCTCGGCGGAGACCTCCGTGAGCTCGCCGGGAGCGTCCAGGACGTAGTTGTGGTCGTACCCCGGGCCCACCGGCTTCGGCAGGCGGAAGTCGAAGCGGGTGCCGTCCACCGGGGCGAGTTCGCCGGTCGGCAGCGAGGCGGCGTCCACCGGCGTGATCCGCCCGGCCGCGATCCGCAGCTCGTGGCCGAGTGCGCTGCCGGTGTCCGCGCCGGCCAGGTTCCAGTAGGTGTGGTTGGTGAGGTTCACGACGGTCGGCGCGTCGGTCGTCGCCCGGTAGCCGATCCGCAGCGCCCCGCCCGGCTCCAGCGTGTACGTCACCGAGACCGCGAGCCGTCCGGGGAAGCCCTCTTCGCCGTCCTCGGCGACGAGGGCGAGCTCCACGCCGCCGTCCACCTCGCGGGCCGCCCAGACCCGCTTGTCGAAGCCTCGCGCCCCGCCGTGCAGCTGGTTGGGGCCCTCGTTGGCGGTGAGCCGGTGGGTACGGCCGTCGAGCTCGAAGGAGGCGCCGCCGATGCGGTTCGCGTACCGCCCGCAGACCGCGCCGAAGAAGGGCGAGGCGTGGGTGAGGTAACCGGCGAGGTCCGGCAGCCCGAGGACGATCTCCCCGGCCACCCCGTCCCGGTCCGCCACCTCGACGGACTGCTGAATCGCACCGTACGTCAGCAGACGCACCCGGGTCCCGTCGCGCTCCAGGGTCCAGCGCTCCACGGACGTACCGTCCGGGAGGGTGCCGAACGGGTCGCTGCTGATCGTCGTCACCGTACTCATGATCGGACTTTACGCTGGTGGGGCGGCTGCCGTGACATTGCGGTAGGCGATCTCCGCCAGCCGGGCCTGCCCGTCGCGCCCCGGGTGGAACCAGTCCCACGGGCTGAGCTGGGCGCCGGTGAACGGATAGTCGAAGACCGCGTCGCCGTCGTACCGGCAGAGCTCGTCCCCGGCGCACACCTCGCGCAGCACCTTGTTGTACTCCACCACCCGGGCGCGCACGGCGGCCCGCCGGGCGGTGGCGGCGGCACCCATGTCGTCGGCGTCGGCCAGCATCGCCTTGCAGATCCCGAGCTTCCAGACCTGCTTGCCCAGCGGGTTGCGGCGCCCTGTCGACCAGAGCCGCCACAGGTCCGGCACGCTCGACACGTACACCTGCGCCTTCGGGACGGCCGCCCGCAGCTGCCGCAGCGACAGATCGAAGGAGAACCGGAAGTCCTCGACGGGCGTCATGGAGGCCACCGATCCCCGGCAGGCGTCGTTGGCGCCGATCATCACCGTCACCAGCTCCGGCCGCTCCCGCGCCGCCTCGGCCATCTGCTCCGGCAACTGGGCGATCCTCGCGCCCGACACGGCGTGGTTCCAGCTGTGCGCCGTCACCTCGGACGGACCGAGAAGCCGGGCGGCCAGACTGCGCACCGAGCTGTCCGTCCCGGTGGCCCAGGAGACCTCGGGGCAGTCGGCCAGCACCGAGCAGGCGTCGAACCCCCGGGTCATCGAATCGCCGACCGCCGCGACCGAGCCCGGACGGCGGTTCCACACCGGACCGGCGGGCGCGGCGGCGGTCGCGCGACCGGCGCCCTTCGGCGCGCTCTTCGCGCCGCCGCTCTCTCCGCCGGAACACCCCGTCAGCGCGAGTGCGCCGGCGCACGCCCATGCCGCCAATCCGGTGACGGCGGTCCTCGGACGGCGACCCGGCCGTGTGCGTTCCGGCATCTTCAACCTCCGGTCGTTCCTGGCCTATGCCGCTGGTCATGGACCCTGGCACACCCCCTGCGCGCAGGCGTGCGCCGGGCGTGCTCCGCCGGGTGAAAGCGGGCGAATGAAGCGCCCGGGACCGACCGTACGTCACACGTCCGGCCCCGGCGCACGGTAGCTTTTTCCGGAAGAGCCAGTGAGGCCCGCCCGCCCGCGCCCCGCACGGGAGGTCCGGTAAGTTACCTCACGTCACATACTGTCCGTTTTCTGGAGATTATCTCCCGATGCTGTTTACTGATGACAACCTCGGGAGCCGGCCGGGAACAGGCGGTACGGGCGCGAGGCCGCTGGGGAAGGCGTACCTCGTCCCACACGGGAGGTTCCGGTGACGACACGTGGAGTCCTGTACGTACACTCCGCACCGCGCGCGCTCTGTCCGCACATCGAATGGGCGGTGGCAGGCGTACTCGGGGTGCGGGTCCAGTTGGACTGGATCAGACAGCCGGCCGCGCCCGGCACCTGGCGGTCCGAGTTCTCCTGGCGGGGCCGCGCCGGCACCGCCTCGGAGCTGGCCTCCGCCCTGCGCGGCTGGGACCTGCTCCGCTTCGAGGTGACCGCCGAACCGTGTGCCACGGCCGAGGGCGAGCGCTACAGCTCCACCCCCACGCTCGGCATCTTCCACGCCGTCACCGGCATGAACGGCGACATCCTCGTCCCCGAGGACCGGCTGCGGGCCGCCCTGACGCGCTCCGTGCGCGGAGAGTCGGATCTGGAGGCGGAGGTCGCGGGGCTCATCGGCAAACCCTGGGACGACGAGCTGGAATCCTTCCGGCACGCCGGTGAGGGCGCCCCGGTCCGCTGGCTGCACCAGGTGGTCTGAGACCGGCGCGGCGCCGTGGGCCACGGGGCACGGGAGCCTCATGGGATGTCAGGAGCCGTGTCCCGCATGGTGAATCGCGGGTGACCTCGGAACGCGGCTTCACTACGCTGCGCGCGCATGACCTTCCTAGAGGTGCGCGGCACCACCCTCCGGCACGACGACTCCGGACCCTCCGACGGGCCGGCCGTCGTCCTGGTCCACGGCCACCCGTTCGACCGCACGCTCTGGGCCCCGCAGGCGCGGGCGCTGGCGGCGGCCGGATACCGGGTGATCACCCCGGACCTGCGTGGCTACGGCGCCAGCGGAGTGACGGAGGGGACGGTGTACCTCTCCGACTTCGCCGACGACCTCGCCGCCCTCCTCGACCACCTCGGACTCGCGGACGCGGTCGTCGGCGGTGTCTCGATGGGCGGTCAGATCGCCCTGGAGTTCCGGCGGCTCCACCCCGGGCGGGTACGCGCCCTGGTCCTCTCCGACACCTCGGTGCCGCCGGAGACGGAGGACGGCAAGGCGTACCGCAACAAGCTCGCCGACCGGCTGCTCGCCGAGGGCATGGGCGGGTACGCCGCCGAGGTCATCGACAAGATGCTCGCCGCCTACAACGTGACCGCCCTGCCCGAGGTGGCCGACCGGGTGCTCGCGATGATGCGGGGCACCGATCCGCGCGGCGCCGCCGCCGCGCTCCGGGGCCGCGCCGAACGCCCCGACCTGCGGCCCGTGCTGGCCGCCGCCGACGTTCCCGTACTCGTCGTGGTCGGCGCCGACGACGTGTACACCCCGATCGCCGACGCCGAGGAGATGCGCCACCACGCCCCGCACGCACGGCTCGAAGTGATCGAGGGCGCCGGCCACCTGCCGGGCGCCGAGCAGCCCGAGCGGTTCAACGCGGTCCTGCTCGACTTCCTCACCCAGCAGGTGAAGGAAGCCCGATGACCGGACCGCACCCCCTGCTCGCTCTCTTCCTCGACGCCGCCGAGGGACGCTTCCCGCCCGTCGACGGCTCGGTGACGGTGCTGCCGCCCCTGCCCGGCGGGCTGGAGTGCTCCGTCGCGTTCACCGGCCATGCCGTCGTCGCCACCGCACTCACCGCCGACGAGGTCCTCGGGGCCGGCCCGGACGGCTTCGGAGCCTCGCTCGCGCCGGACTTCCTGCGCCTGCTGGGGGGACCGCACGGCACGGTCGGCGTCACCGACGCGACCCTCACCGCACGGGGCACCGGCGGCCCTCCCCGCCTCGGCCCGCTGGACGGCCACGACGACCACCCGCGCGTCCGGCACGCCCGCCGCCTGCGCCGCGACGTCCGGGTGTACGGGGACGAACGCGGCATGATCACCCTCGCCGAAGGGCTCGCGGGGCGCCCGGAGCTCAGCGTCGAACTCCACGATCCCGGGGCCCACGCTCCCGGGCGGGGGCGCGGTCTGCTCGCCGACGCCCTCACCCTCGTACCGCCCGGCAGCCCCGTCTTCGCGGCCGTCTCGCCGGGCAACGCCCGCTCCCTGCGCGGCTTCCTCGCCGCCGGGTTCGTACCGGTCGGCAGCGAGGTGATCGTCGAACCCGGGCGGACGTGAGGCACCCGGGGACGACGATGCCCGCCTCCCCGGAGAACCGGGGGGCGGGCATCGTCGTCGCAGGCCGAGCAGAAACGATCAGACGCTGCGGAAGGCCAGGACCACGTTGTGGCCGCCGAAGCCGAACGAGTTGTTGATCGCGGCGATCGAACCCTCGGGCAGCGGCTGCGGCTTGTCGCGGACGATGTTCGCCGTC
This sequence comes from Streptomyces sp. NPDC002690, assembly GCF_053592415.1. Classification (NCBI taxonomy): domain Bacteria; kingdom Bacillati; phylum Actinomycetota; class Actinomycetes; order Kitasatosporales; family Streptomycetaceae; genus Streptomyces; species Streptomyces sp. NPDC002690. The sequence goes on from NZ_JBSFVR010000046.1 coordinate 27,079, forward strand.
ACGTCGTCGTCGAGGTTCTCGATGTTGGTGGTCGGCGGGGCCATCCGGTGGTGCAGCGCGAGGACCGTGGCGACGGTCTCGATGCCGCCCGCACCGCCGAGCAGGTGGCCCGTCATCGACTTGGTCGCGGAGATCGCGATGTGGTCGAGGTCGTCGCCCAGGACCGCGCTCAGCGCCTTCAGCTCGGCCACGTCGCCCTGCGGCGTGGACGTGGCGTGCGCGTTGAGGTGGACGATCTCGGACGGCTTGAGGTCCGTGGTGTCCAGCAGGTTGCGCATCGCCGCGGCGATGCCCCGGCCGGTCGGCTCGGGCTGCGCGATGTGGTGGGCGTCGGCCGACAGGCCCTGGCCCAGCACCTCGCAATAGACCTTGGCGCCGCGCGCCGCGGCGTGCTCGGCCGACTCCAGGATCACGACACCCGCGCCCTCACCGAGGACGAAGCCGTCACGGCCCGTGTCGTACGGCCGCGAGGCCTTCTGGGGCTCGTCGTTGTTCTTGGACATCGCCATCATGTTGGCGAAGGCCGCGATCGGCAGCGGGTGGATGGCCGCCTCGGTACCACCGGCGACGACCACGTCGGCACGGCCGGTACGGATCATCTCGACGGCGTACCCGATGGCCTCGGCACCCGACGCGCAGGCGGAGACCGGGGTGTGGACACCGGCCTGTGCGTTGACCTCCAGGCCGACGTTGGCCGCCGGGCCGTTCGGCATCAGCATGGGGACGGTGTGCGGGGAGACGCGGCGTACGCCCTTCTCCTTCAGCACGTCGTACTGGTCGAGCAGTGTGATCACGCCACCGATGCCGGAGGCGATGACCGTGCCCAGGCGCTCGGGCTCGATCTTGTCGTCCTCACCGGCCTTGCCGGTGAAGCCGGCGTCCGCCCACGCCTCGCGAGCCGCGATCAGCGCGAACTGCGCCGAGCGGTCCAGCTTGCGGGCGAGCGGGCGGGGCAGAACCTCGCCCGGGTCAACTGCCGCCAACGCGGCGATCCGGACGGGCAGTTCGGCGAAACGCTCGCCTTCGAGGGGCTTGATGCCGGAACGGCCGGCCATCAACCCCTCCCAGGTCGATGCGGAGTCGCCACCCAGCGGAGTGGTTGCGCCGATACCGGTGACGACCACGGTGCGATTGGTCGAGTTCACTGGAAAATCTTCTCCACGTGTAGAGGGTCGTGAATCAGCGGCGCCACCGCCGGGTGGCGACACACGAACCGGACTGGGATCAGCCCTGGTTCTTCAGGATGTACTCGGCAGCGTCGCCGACCGTCTTGAGGTTCTTGACGTCCTCGTCGGGGATCTTGACGTCGAAGCGCTCTTCGGCGGCGACGACGACCTCGACCATGGACAGCGAGTCGACGTCCAGGTCGTCGGTGAAGGACTTGTCCAGCTGGACGTCCTCGACCGGGATACCGGCGATCTCGTTGACGATCTCGGCGAGACCGCTGAGGATCTCTTCCTGGGTGGCGGCCATGTTGGCGCTCCTTCGGTGTTGTCTGCTGGGTTCTGACGTCCGGACCGAGAAACTCCGATGCGGCTGGAGATTCTCGTTCGGACCGGGCGAAAAGCCTTAGGGGAGAGTAACGACCGTCGCGGCGAAGACGAGACCCGCCCCGAAGCCGATGACGAGGGCGGTGTCGCCGCTCTTCGCCTGCCCGGTCGCCAGGAGCCGCTCCATAGCGAGCGGGATCGAGGCGGCGGAGGTGTTGCCGGTCGTCTCCACGTCGCGGGCGACGATGACGTTCTCCGGCAGTTTGAGGGTCTTCACCATCGAGTCGATGATCCGCATGTTGGCCTGGTGCGGAATGAAGACGTCCAGGTCTTCCGGAGCGACCCCGGCGGCTTCCAGCGCCTGCTGGGCCACCTTCGCCATCTCGTAGACGGCCCAGCGGAAGACCGCCTGGCCCTCCTGCGTGATGGCCGGGAACTTCTCCGGGCGCTCGGCGTGGAACTGGTCCCACGACACGGTCTGCTTGATGGTCTCCGACTTGTCGCCCTCGGAGCCCCAGACGGTCGGGCCCATGGCCGGCACCTTCGACGGGCCGACGACGACCGCGCCCGCTCCGTCACCGAAGAGGAAGGCCGTGGCACGGTCCGACAGGTCGGTGAGGTCGCTGAGCCGCTCCACGCCGATGACGAGGACGTACTTCGCGGAACCGTCGACGACCATGCCCTTGGCGAGCGTCAGGCCGTAACCGAAGCCCGCGCAGCCGGCCGAGATGTCGAACGCGGCGGGCTTGCCCGCGCCGATCTTGTGCGCGATCTCGGTGGCGACGGCCGGGGTCTGCTTGAAGTGCGAGACGGTGGAGACGATCACCCCGCCGATCTGCTCCGGGGTGATCCCCGCGTCGGCGATGGCCTTGCCCGCGGCCTCCACGGACATCGCGGACACGGTCTCCTCGTCGGAGGCCCAGTGCCGGGTGGCGATGCCGGAGCGGGAGCGGATCCACTCGTCGGACGAGTCGATCGTTTCGAGGATCACCTCGTTCGGCACCACGCGGGTCGGGCGGTAACCGCCGACACCCATGATGCGTGCGTACGGGGCGCCCTGGCTGGGCTTGATCTTCGACATGCTCGTGCTCCTTAGGCGGACGCGTGCTCGGAGATGAGCGCGCGGGCCGCGTCGAGGTCGTCGGGGGTCTTGAGCGCGAGGGTCTGCACGCCGGGCAGCGCGCGCTTGGCGAGCCCGGTGAGGGTGCCGCCGGGGCACGCCTCGATGAGCGCGGTCACACCGAGCTCCCTGAACGTCTCCATGCACAGGTCCCAGCGGACCGGGTTCGCGACCTGCCCGACCAGGCGCTCGACGACCTCGGCGCCCGTGGCGACCGTCTTGCCGTCCGCGTTCGACACGTACGTCACGATGGGATCGGCGATCTCCAGCCCCTGGGCCGCCGCACGCAGCCGCTCGACGGCCGGCGCCATGTGGTGCGTGTGGAACGCCCCGGCGACCTTGAGCGGCACCACGCGGCGCACGCCCTCCGGCTTGTTCTCGGTCAGCGCGGCGATCTGCGCGGCCGTGCCCGCGGCGACGATCTGACCGCCGCCGTTCACGTTGGCCGGGGTCAGCCCGAGGCTCTCCAGGTGCGGGACCGTGACGTCCGGGTCGCCGCCGAGCAGCGCGGCCATACCGGTCTCGGTGACCGCGGCGGCATCGGCCATCGCCAGCCCGCGGGCCCGCACCAGGCGCAGCGCCGCCTCGTCGCCGAGCACACCGGCGTACGCGGCTGCGGTGATCTCGCCGACGCTGTGCCCGGCCACGACGGCGGGCGACGCGTTCAGCGCGGACGCGGAGAGAAGACCCGCGGCCACCAGCAGGGGCTGGGCCACCGCCGTGTCACGGATCTCGTCGGCGTCGGCCTTCGTGCCGTAGTGGGCAAGGTCGAGCCCGATGGCGTCGGACCAGGCCGCGATGCGGTCGGTGGCACCGGGGAGGTCGAGCCAGGGAGTCAGGAAGCCGGGCGTCTGAGCGCCTTGGCCGGGAGCGACGAGTACGAGCACCCTCACACTCTCTCTTGCGGACGGTCCCGTACGCCCGTGGGGACAGGGACGAAGAACCGTCAGGGGAATTGTTGAAGTCCGACAAAAGTCTAGGACTGGCGATCTCTCGCGGCCAAGCGCCCCAGAATCAGCGCGATCCGGAGCGTGAACGCGGAGCGCACGTCGGACGGCGACCAGCCGGTGACGTCCGTCACACGTCGTAGCCGGTAGCGCACGGTGTTGGGGTGGACGAACAACATTCGGGCGGCACCCTCCAAGCTGCTCGCCTGCTCCAGGTAGACACTCAGCGTCTCCAGGAGAGCGGACCCGGCCTCCTCCAGAGGGCTGTAGATCTCCTCCACCAGCTGGTCCCGCGCGGCAGGGTCTCCGGCCATCGCGCGTTCCGGCAGGAGGTCGTCGGCCAGGACCGGGCGCGGGGCGTCCTGCCAGGCGACGCACGCTTTCAGCCCGGCAGTCCAGGCCGGCCTCGGGCAGCGGGTTCACCGAGATGATCTTCGCCCCGGCGTGCTTGGCCTTCTCCAGGGCGGAGAGCATGCGCGGGTGGTTGGT
>NZ_JBSFVR010000047.1:0-30449 GCF_053592415.1 Streptomyces sp. NPDC002690
CGCCGATCATCATCGTCACGGCGAGACAGAGGAACGGCACGAAGACGACCGCGTAGAAGAAGAAGATCGGAGCCGCGCCCTTGGCACCGATGACGGCAAGCTTGGCGCCGACCTCGGCGGTCTCGTCCTCGGCGACGACGATCTCCAGCAGCACGCCGGAGACCGGGGCCGGGATCTCGGTGTCGACCTTGTCCGTGGAGACCTCGAGCAGGGGCTCGTCCTCCGTGACCTCCTCGCCGACCTCCTTCAGCCAGCGGGTGACGGTGCCCTCGGTGACGCTCTCGCCGAGCGCCGGCAGGGTGACGTCGGTGCCCTCGGCGGAGGACGCGCCGGCGGTGGCCTCGGCGGTCGGGGCCGGGGCCGGAGCCTCGGTCTCGGTCGACGGGGCGGTCGGGGCCTCGGTGACGGGCGCGGCGGCCGGAGCCGCAGCCTCGGCCGGAGCCGCGGCGGGGGCGCCGGAGCCGTCGTCGATGATGGCCAGCTCGGCGCCGACCTCGACGGACTCGTCCTCGGCGACCTTGATGGACGCCAGGATGCCGGAGACGGGGGCCGGGATCTCGGTGTCGACCTTGTCGGTCGAGACCTCCAGCAACGGCTCGTCAGCCTCGACGCGCTCGCCCTCGGCCTTCAGGCCGCCCGTGCCGCCGGTCGTCGCCGAGGCGTCCGCGCCGGAGGTGACGGTGAAGTCGGCCTTCATGCTGGTGGACGGGTTGGGCGCGAGGAAGCGCAACCAGTGCGCGCCCTTGGTCGCGGTCGACGGGACGGTGACCGTACCCGAGAACGAGCCGTCCGCCGCGATGCCGCCCGACCACTGACCGATGATCTCGCTGTCGTCGAACTTCACGGTGATCTGCTGGCCGGCGGGGAAGCCCGTCAGTCGGAAGGACACCTTGCCCCCCGCGGCGACGCTCGAACCCGCGGTGATGGTGGCCGAGGTGGCGGCGGAAGAGCCGGTGCCCCCGGTGGTGGAACCGCCCGTGCTGCTGGTGCCGCCGGTGCTGGTGCCTCCCGTGCCCGTACCGCCGGTGGAGCTGCCCCCCGTGGAGCCGCCGGTCGAGCTGCCGCCCGTGGAGCCGCCACTGCTCGAACCGCCGGTGGAGGACGAAGAGGTGACGGTGAAGTCGGCCTTCAGGCTGGTGGAGGGCTCCGGGGCGAGGACGCGCAGCCAGTGCGCGCCTGCGCCGGTCGAGGCCGGGACGGTCACCGTGCCGGAGAACGTACCGTCCGCCTTCACGGCGGCGGTCCACTGCTTGAGGATCGTCTGGTCGTCGAGCTTGACCGTGATGTCCTGGCCCTGGACGAAGCCGGACAGGGTGAAGGACACGGTGCCGCCCGCGGCGACCTTGGTCGTGCCGAGCCGGAACGCGGGAACGGCCGGTTCGGGCGTGGTGGTGGCAGCGGTGACGGTGAGATCGGCGCTCTTGACGCTGGTCCCGGTGGCGAGGAAGCGGAGCCAGTGGGCGGTGCCGGGGGCGGTGTCGGCGGGGACGGTGACGGTGCCGGTGACGCTGCCGTCGGAGCCGCTGGTGAACTGGGCGAGGAGTGTGGCGTCGTCGAGCTTGACGCTGACCTTGCTGCTGGCCGGGAAGCCCGTCGCGGTGAACGACACGCTGCCGCCCGCCTTCACGGACGTGGTGCCGAGGCCGACCGACGGCGTGGCGGTGACGGTGAGTCCGGCGCTCTTGACGCTGGTCCCGGTGGCGAGGAAGCGGAGCCAGTGGGCGGTGCCGGGGGCGGTGTCGGCGGGGACGGTGACGGTGCCGGTGACGCTGCCGTCGGAGCCGCTGGTGAACTGGGCGAGGAGTGTGGCGTCGTCGAGCTTGACGCTGACCTTGCTGTCGGCCGGGAAGCCCGTCGCGGTGAACGACACGTCGCCGCCCGGCTTCACCGAGGTCGTTCCCAGGGTGACGGCGGGGGCCGACGCCTCGTCAGCCGCGGATGCCACCGTTCCGGCCGCCGGGGAATCGTCACTGGCCACCGCGAGAGGCATCGACAGCACGCCGAGGCCCAGCGTCGCCCCGGCGGTGAGCGCGGCCACCTTCGCGACCCGGCCGCGGGGGCCGCGCAGTGGCGATATGGAGGTACGGAAAGGTCTGTCTGCGCTCATGGCGTGCTCCTGGCAGGCAAGGAAAAGTGCATGGAGAGGTGGCGTCCACTGGCCGGTTCGGCAGGATGTCGCCAACGATTGGTTAGGTTAGCCTAACCAATCCTGGGAAGGGTGGGAGGGTGTCCCGGAGGCGCGGGTGGGGCCCCGTGTCGACCGAGGGGCAAGGTAAGGTAAGCCTTACTTGTTGTCGTTCTTCGGAGTACGCCCGCATGTTCGCGTCCGCACCGCCCGAAGGGGCTCCCCACCGTCCACCCAGGACGGCACGCCCCGACGCGGTTCCGTTCCTCGATGAGCCCGGCGTCGAGCTTCCGGGACCGGCCGGGGTCGAGGAGTTCTGGGAGCGGATGCGCGAGCGGGGAACGCCGCTGGTCGCCCCCGATCCGCAGGGCAGTCCCGACCACGCGGCCGTCACCTTCCTGTGGCGCGGCACGGAATCGACCCGCGCGGTCCAGGTCATGCCCAACAAGCTCGGCGATCCGCGTGTCCCCGAGGACAATCTGATGGAACGTCTGCCCGGCACGGATCTCTGGCACCGCACGTTCCGGCTGCGACACGACTGGCGCGGTACCTACGACTTCCACGTGGACGAGGGCGACGGCCCGGACGCGGGCGGCCCCGGTTACTGGCAGTGGCTGCGGACACGGCGTCGCTCCGACCCCCTCAACCCCCGCCTCCTGCCGCGCCGCTGGGGTGGTGAGCCGGTGTCCTGGGCAGAGGTCGGGGAGTCCCGGGCGCCCTCGGGCTGGGAGCCCCGGTCCGGCGTGCCCCGGGGCACGGTGACCGAGCACGGAGTCCCCAGCGAGCACCTGGGGGAGGAGCGCCGGGTCTGGCTGTACGAACCTCCGGCCCCCGCCGACGGCGGAAGCCACGGTGAACTCCCCGTGCTGGTACTGCTGGACGGGGAGCATTGGCAGCCGCGGCTGGGACTCGCACACCTCCTCGACAACCTCGTCGCGGACGGCCGTGTCCCGCCGATGGCCGCGATTCTCGTCGACTCCGTCGACTCCGGCCGCCGTTGGCGGGACCTGGCCTGTCGGCCCGCCCACGCGAGCTTCCTGGCCGAGGAGTTGCTCCCCTGGGCCGCGCGGCGCCTGCCGCTCACCGAAGACCCGGCGCGCACCGTGATCGCCGGGCAGAGCCTGGGCGGTCTGTCGGCTACGTACACGGCACTGGCGGCTCCGCACCGATTCGGCAACGCCCTGGTCCAGTCCGCCTCCTACTGGTGGCCGGACGGGCCGGAACCGGAGTGGCTCACCGGCCGGATAGCCGCCGCTCCGCGCCGCCCGGTGCGTTTCCTGCTCTCCTTCGGTGAGCAGGAATGGGTGGCGCTGCCCGCCGCGCGGCGACTGCGGGACGCCCTCGAAGAGGCCGGATACGACTGCCGCTACCGCGAGTTCAACGGCGGTCACGACTACCTGTGGTGGCGTACGGAGATGGCGGACGGACTGGCCGTGCTGCTGGGGCCCGGGGCCTGAACCGGCCGGACGCGCCCCGGTGCAAGGGCCGACCGCCGGTCCCGACGCCGGTCCCGACGCCGGTCCCGACGCCAGGACCGACCACCGGGCCCGTCGTCCGGACCGGTGGTCGGGGGCGGTGAGCACGGGGGCCGGTGTGCGTGCCCGGTGCGCGAGCGCCGTGCCCGGTTCCGTAAGGCCTACGCCGCCACCGTCACCGCGCACGCCGCGGCGAAGCCGGCCGGTACCTCGACGTCGCCGACGGTCCAGCCGTCGGGCTGCGCGGCCGGGGAAGGCCCCGTCCCCAGGTAGGCGCCGCTCAGCGCCTCACCCGCGAGCCCCTCCCCGGTGCCCTTGAGGTACGCCTCCTTGCGGGTCCAGCACCGTGCGAACGCGGCCGGCCGCTCCGCCGCCGCCATGCGCTCCAACTCCGCACGCTCGGACGGATGCAGGGACGACGACACGTCCATGGCCGTGGCCGCCGACGGCAGCCGCTCGACGTCCACGCCGACCGGCCGGCCGGCCAGCGCCACCAGCGCCAGACCATCGGTGTGCGACAGGGAGAAGTGCACCCGCCCGCCCGCCGGGCCCGCGACCGCGGGCCGGCCGTGGAGGGCGCCGCACCCCGGGCACGCCAGCCGGACCAACGTCACCCGGGCGGGCGGGAGTTCCAGAACTCCCCCCAGCAGCACGCGCAACGCGGTGTGCGAGGCCAGGTACATCGCCCGGTCCTGGGGGCGCCGGAACGCCGCTGCCCGGCCCCTCTCCTCCTCGTCGAGGACGACCGGTTCGGCAGGTTCCCGCTCCCACGGCCGCACGGACCAGAGCAGTGGGCCCCCGCCGTCCAGCGCGGACGGCCCCGGAGGCCGGTCACCCGGCGTCCAGGGCCGTGCCGCGGCACTCGTACTCACCACCGGGCGGACGCGTGGACGAAGGTGAACGGGTCGGTCGGGTCGGTCATCCGTCGAGCTCCTTCAGCCGGGCCGCGAGGACGGTCGCGACGGTGTCGAGATTATCGCCCTGCAGCAGCCGCGCGTGGGTGCAGTCGAGATCGTGGTTGACGATCTCTCCCGTCACGTGCGCCCGCCAGGCGTCCCGGGTGAGCCAGTCCTCCGCCCTCGGTGCCGCGGCCGTGAAGAACAGCACGTCGCCCCGGTAGGTGTCGTGCCGGTGCTCGCGCATCAGCCGCGCGTGGTGCGGCACGATGTCCACGATCCTGGACAGAGTACGGTCGCTGAGCCCGGCGAGCGGACTGCCCGCCCTGCGCAGGGTGGCCAGCACGTCGGCACGGGTCTGCTCGTCCGTGCGCTCGAAGCCCGCCATCCGCAGCACCGCCGTGAGCGCGTCGCCCTCCTCGGGAGCCGGGCGGGCGCGCCACATCTCGGACGGGAACGCGTCGAGCAGCGCCAGGAGTTCGACCTCCTCGCCCGCCTCCTGGAGCAGCACCGCGACGGCCTGCGCGAGTACGCCGCCCACCGACCAGCCCACCAGCCGGTACGGGCCGTGGGGCTGGACGGTACGCAGCCGCTCGGCGTAGTCGACCGCCTGGTCCCGCAACGTCGCCGCGAGGGGCTCGTCGTCGGTCAGCCCGCGCACCTGGACGGCGTACAGCGGCTGTCCGGCGCCCAGCCGGGCCGAGAGGCCCGCGTAGCACCAGGCGATACCGCCCGCCGGATGGAACGCGAAGAGCGGTGGCCGGTCGCCGCCGGAGCGCAGCGGCAGCAGGACGTCCAGCGCGTCGTCGGCGCCCGCGCCCGGTCCCGCGAGGCGTGCCGCCAGGGCGGCCGGGGTCGGCGTCTCGAAGAGCGAGCCGATCGTCAGCTCCGTCGCGCACTCCTCGCGTACCCGGGCCACCAGCCTCATCGCCAGCAGCGAGGTGCCGCCGAGGTCGAAGAACGCGTCGTCGGGGCCGGCCCCTTCGACACCGAGCACGTCGGCGAAGAGCCGGGTCAGATGCTCCTCCAAGGCCCCGGACGGGCGCCGCGCCCCCCTGCCGCCGGTGAAGACCGGTGCGGGCAGAGCGCGTCGGTCCAGCTTGCCCGCCGGGCTCAGCGGGAACGCCGCGAGGACCACCACCGCAGCCGGGACCATGTGGTCCGGCAGTACGCGCGCCAGCGCCGCCCGCACCTCGGCCGGGTCCGCCTGCCCCTGTACGTAACCGACGAGGCGCTGCTCGCCGCCGTCGTCCTCGCGCACGAGGGCGCAGGCGCCCTCGACACCGGGCTGCGCCGACAAGGCCGCCTCGATCTCGCCGAGTTCGATGCGCTGTCCGCGCAGCTTCACCTGGTGGTCGGTGCGGCCGAGGTACTCCACCTCGCCCTCGGCCGTCCACCGCGCCAGGTCGCCGGTCCGGTACATGCGGCTGCCCGCGGGGCCGAAGGGGTCGGCCACGAAACGCGTCGCCGTCAGCTCGGGACGGTCGAGATAGCCGTCGGCCAACTGCCTTCCGGCGAGGAAGAGTTCACCGGGCACACCGGGCGGGCAGAGCTGGAGCGCCGCGTCCAGGACGTACAGCCGTGTGTTCCACACCGGGCGTCCGATGGGCACCGGGCCACTGTCCTCGGCCGCACAGGTGTGGTGGGTGACGTCCACCGCGGCCTCGGTCGGCCCGTACAGATTGTGCAGTCCGGTGCCCGGCAGCGTACGCGCGAAGAGGTTCGCGGTCTCGCGGGCCAGCGCCTCGCCGCTGCAGAACACCCGGGTGAGTCCGGTGCACCGCGCGGCCTCCGGCTCGGCGAGGAACACCTGGAGCATCGACGGCACGAAGTGCAGTGTGGTGACGTCCTGTTCGCGCACCAGGCGGGCCAGGTAGGTCGGATCGCGGTGTCCACCGGGCTCCGCGACGACCAGGGTCGCGCCCTCACGCAGCGGCCAGAAGAACTCCCACACCGACACGTCGAACGAGGACGGCGTCTTCTGCAACACCCTTTCCCCGGCGGTCAGCCGGTAGGTGTCCTGCATCCACCGCAGCCGGTTGTCGATCGCTCCGTGCGAGACGACGACGCCCTTGGGGCGTCCGGTGGAGCCCGAGGTGTAGATGACGTACGCCGGATGGGAGGGGGTGAGCGGGCGGCACGGATCGGTCGGCAGGTGCGCCGAGACGTCGAGACCGTCCAGCACGACGAGCGGGGTCGCGCCGCCGTCCGGCAGCCTGCCTGCCCGGTCGGTGACCGCGCAGACCGGCGCCGCGTCCTGGAGCATGTCCAGCAGGCGCTGCTCCGGATAGTCCGGGTCGAGCGGCAGATAGGCGGCGCCCGTCTTCAGGATCGCCAGCAGCGTCACGATCAGCTCGACGGACCGGGGTACCGACAGGGCCACCACCGTGTCCGGGCGGGCGCCGAGGGTCCGCAGATGCCGGGCCAGCCGGTTGGCGCGGGCGTTGAGCTCCGCGTACGTGAGCGACTCGGCGCCGTACATCAGGGCCGTCGCGGCCGGCGTCCTGCGGGCCTGCGCCTCGATCGGGCCGATCAGGTTCGTCGCCGGGAGTTCGCGCTCCGTCCGGTTGAACTCGTCGAGGATCAGGGACACTTCATCCGGCGTGGCGACGGTGTGCACGGCGAGCGGCAGATGCGGGTCCGCCTTCGCGAGCCGGTCGACCAGCTGGGTGAACCGGTCCTGGTGGGCGGCGAGGCCCTCCTCGGTGTAGAGCGCGGGGTTGGCGTCGTAGTCGACGAGCAGCCCGCGGCCGTCGGCCCGGTCGTAGATGTTGACCGTGAGGTCCTCCACCTGCCCCGCCGAGAGGTTGCGGGCCCGCACCGGCGCGCCCGCGAAGCGCACGTCGTAGTCGAAGGGCATCACGTTCACCAGCGGACCGACCAGGGCGCGGCTCTCGCCGAGCAGCCCGAGATCGCGGCGGATGTCCTCGTAGCGGTAGCGCTGATGGCGGCGCACCGTACGGATACCGAGGACGACCTGGCGCACCAGATGCGCGAAGTCCGCTTCGGGGGTGACCTCCAGGCGCAGCGGCAGGACGTTCATCACCATGCCCGGGACCCGCAGGGCCACCGATCCCATGCGGCCCATCATGGGCAGCCCGAGCACGACGTCCGGGCGCCCGGTGGCACGGGAGGCGTGGAGCGCCTGGGCGGCGATCAGCACCTCGGGCCAGGTCGCCCGGAGCCGCGATGCCAACTCCCTTACCCGCTCGGTCGTTTCCGGCTCCAGAGAGACCGTGCGGCGTAGCGAGGTCCGCGAGGGAAGTGCCCCGCGTCCCGCCAGCTGGGGTGCCTCGGGGCGGTCGGCGAACGCCTCGCTCCAGTGGGCCCGGTCGGCCGGGTGGGCCTCGGAGGCGCGGTACTCGGCGTCCTGCGCGACGAGTTCGGCCAGTGGGCGGAACGGCGTCGGTGCGGGTGCCTCGCCCGCGGCCAGCGCGCTGTACACCTCGGCGGTGCGGCGCACGAGCAGGGAATAGCCGAAACCGTCCATGGCGAGGTGGTGGATGCGCTGGTACCACAGCCACCGTTCCGCGCCCACGCGGAAGAGGGCGTGCCCGAACACCGGGCCTCGCGCCAGGTCGCAGGTGCGGGCGAGGTCCTCCCGCATCCATGTCCCGGCGGCCTCGTCCGGGTCCCTCTCCGCCCGCAGATCGGCTGTGTGCAGGGGGAGCGGGACTGCGGCACGGACGCGCTGCCGGGGCCCCCCGGGAGTGTCCTCCACCCGGACGCGCAGCGCGTCGGCCTCGGAGACCACCTGCCGCAGCGCGTCGGCGAAGAGCTCCGGATCGACGCGACCCTCGATCTCCACGCACTCCGCGGTGTTGAGCGCCGGGCTCAGCGGGTCGAGGGCCTGTGCGTACCACATGCCCGACTGGGCGGCGGTCAACGGCAGTACGGTGTCCGGGGTGCCGGTGGCCGTGGCCGGGGCGTCGGCGCTCAGGACGTCGAGGTCCGTCGCCGGGGCGCTCATGAGGCCACCAGCAGCGGCAGCCACGCCTCGACCGCGGGTTGTTCGGCGAGATCCGCGAAGGCGGCCTCCACCCCGTGTTCGCGGCGCCAGCGCTCCAGGAGCGCCATGATGCGTACCGAGTCCAGCCCGTAGTCCACGAGGTTCTCGTCGACCGGGATGTCCTCCGGGTCCTCGCCGAGGGAGTCGGCGATGTCGGCGCGGATCAGCTCAAGGGTGAGGGACATCGGCTCAGACCTCCTGGAAGAGAGCGCCGGCGGTGGTGACCACGGCGCAACGGCCGGCCGCGTACCGCAGCGCCATGTCGTGGTCCTCCCGGGAGAAGTCGGCGACCGCGTCCGCGACCACGAACGCCTGGATGTCACGCTGCCACGCGTCCGCCGCGCTCATCAGCACGCCGATGTGCGCGTACACCCCGACCACGATCAGCTGGTCGCGGCCCTGCTCCCGCAGGAGCGCCTCCAGTTCGGTGCGTACGAAGGCGGAGTACTTCCACTTGGTGATGACGCTCTCGCCCTCGACGGGCGCCGTCCGCTCCGGCCCCGACAGCGCCGCCGGATCGTCAGCCACCCCGGGTCCCCAGAAGTCGAGTTGCAGACCGCGCTCCGCGGGAGTCTGGCCGCCGCGCTGTGCCGAGTGCACCACCGGAACGCCCAGTTCGCGGCACTTGCCCAGCACCCGGGCCGTGTTGTCCAGCATGCCGGTCAACGGCTGCTCGCCGGCCGGGAACGCCTTCAGGAAGTGGTTCTGCAGGTCGTGGACGAGCAGCACCGCACGGGACGGATCGACCGTCCACGCCACCCGGTTGGCGGGCAGTTCCGCTGCCGTGGGCAGCGGGTACGGAGCGATGGCGGGCAGTGCCATGGGAGCGGGCCTTTCCTCGTGGTGCCGAGCCGGTGCGGCGGACCGCTGGCTCTTCTTGCTGACCTTGCCGATCCCGGTCTGCGGGAACGCGTCGACGAACTCGACCAGATCGGGGACCTTGTACGCGGCGATGCCGCGCTGGCGGACGAACCGTTTGATCTCTACGGACTTCAGCCCTCCGGCGCCCTCGCGGAGGATGACGTGGGCGAGGGAGCGTTCGCCGAGGTACGGGTCGGGGACGGCGACGACCGAGACGTCGTGGACGGCAGGGTGGGCCAGGATGATGTTCTCGACCTCTTCCGGGGCGATTTTCTCGCCGCCCCGGTTGATCTGGTCCTTCGCCCGGCCCTCGACCACGAGGTGGCCGGTGGGGGTGCGGCGCACGATGTCGCCGGTCCGGTAGAAGCCGTCCTCGGTGAAGGCCCGCGCGTTGTGGTCGGGGGCGCGCCAGTAGCCGCGGATCGTGTACGGCCCCCGGGTCAGCAGATGGCCGAACTCGCCCTCGGGGACGTCCTCGTCGGCGTCGTCCACGACACGGACCTCGTCGTCGGCGGAGATCGGGCGGCCCTGCGTGGAGACGATCGTCTCGAAGTCGTCGTCCAGACGCGTGTAGTTGACCAGTCCTTCGGCCATGCCGAAGACCTGCATCAGCCGGCAGCCGAGCGCGGGCTCCAGCCGACGGGCGGCCTCCTCGCTGTACTTGGCGCCGCCGACCAGCACCACTTCCAGGCTGGACAGGTCCTCCTCGGCCGCCGGAGCCGCGTCCGTCCACACCAGGGCGAGCGGGGGCACCATGCCGGTCATGGTGATCCGCTCCGACTCGATGAGCGGGAAGGCCGTCGCCGGGTCGGGGCGGGGGCTCAGTACGACGGTTCCGCCCGCGTACAGCACGCCCAGCCAGCCCGGCGAACTCATCGGGAAGTTGTGCGCGGCCGGCAGGACCACGAGGAACCTGGTGTCCTCGTCCACCCCGCAGATCTCGTTGGAGCCCCAGAGCGAGTAGAGGTAGTCGTCGTGGGTGCGGGGGATCAGCTTGGAGACGCCGGTGGTCCCGCCGGAGAGCTGGAGGAAGGCCAGTTCGTGCGAGCGAGGTCCTTCGACCGGCGTAACGGTATCCATCGGCACGTCGGAGAGCGCGGTGTGTTCGCCCGGATCGCCCACCACGAAGACGTCGCGCAGGCTGGGCGTCAGCTTCCGTACATGGGTGGCGAGTTCGCGGTAGTCGTACCCCGCGTGCCGGTCCTGGACCACGTACGCGACGGCCTCGGTGAACGCGCAGAAGTGCTCGACCTCTGTCTCCCGGTGCGCCGGCAGGGCGTACACGGGCAGCGCGCCGATCCGGAAGAGCGCGAAGACGACCTCGATGAACTCCCCGATGTTCGGGAGCTGGAGGACGACCCGGTCGCCCTTGGTGATCCCCCGGGCCGCGAACCCGGCGGCCAGCCGGTCGGCGCTCTCGTCGAGTTCCCGGTACGTCCAGGTGCGGCGCGCCGGCGCCGGGTCGACCACGGCCGTCCGGTCGGGGTGCGCACCGGCGCGTTCGCGCAGGAAGTCGCCGAAGGTCTCACCGCGCCAGTACCCGGCGGCGCGGTAGCGCGCGGCGAACTCGGCGGGCCAGGTCGGCGCGTCCGGGCTTCCCGGGGTGAGCGGTTCGTGCTCGGTGGACGTCACAGCTGGGCTCCCACGGCGTTCAGGAAGGTGCGGAACTTCGCGCCGGTCTCGGCGGTCTCCGCCTCGGGCGAGGAGTCCGCCACGACGCCGGCCCCGGCGAACAGGCGCAGCGAGCGGCCCTCGGCCTCGGCGCAGCGGATGGTGACGACCCACTCGCCGTCGCCGTCCGCGTCCTGCCAGCCGACCATGCCGGTGTAGGCGCCCCGGTCGAAGGGCTCGGACTCGGCGATGACGGAGCGGGCGGCCGGGGTGGGCGTGCCGCACACGGCCGGTGTCGGATGGAGTGCGGCGGCGAGGCGCAGCGCGGTGGTGTCCGGGTCCACCAGGTCGCCGGTCAGCGTGGTCGACAGGTGCCACATGGTGGCGGTCCGTACGAGGGTGGGGCGCTCGGGCACGTCGAGGCGGGTGCAGAACGGGGCGAGGGCCTCGCGCACGGCGGCCACCACCACGGCGTGTTCGTGCAGGTCCTTGGGGGATTCCAGCAGCGCGGCGGCCCGCCGGACGTCCTCGGCCAGGTCGGGGCTGCGCGGTGTGGAACCGGCCAGCGGATTGGCGACGAGCCGCCCCTCCTGCCGGGCCACCAGGAGTTCGGGGCTCGCCCCGATCAGGGTGCGGCCGGGGCCCGTGGGCACCGCGAAGGTATAGCCGCCGGGGTCGCGGCGGGCGAGCCGGCTCAGCATCGCGGGCAGGTCGGGCTCGGCGGGCGCCGTCAGCTCCAGGGTGCGGGCGAGCACCACCTTGGCGAACTCCCCGGCGCGCATGCGGCGTACGGCGGAGGCGACGGCCTCCGCGTACTCCGCGGCGGCCGGTACCTCACGCACCTGCCATGAGTCGCCGTCCGCGGCCGGGGGAGCGGGCAGGGCGACCAGCGGGTCCTGGCGCAGCGCGGGCGCCCATTCCACGGACTCCGGGACGACCAGCGCGGCGGGGGCGTCCGCGTCGAAGGGTATGGACCCGACGACGACGGGCGCGGGGTCCCCGGCCCGGCGGCGGGCGTGCAGGACGCCGCGTACGCGCTCCTCCACCGGCTCCGAACCGTGCGGCACTTCGGCGAGCACGCCACGGCCCAGCAGGGTGCGCGTGGGTGAGGCCACGAAGCGGTCGGTGCCGGGCCGGTAGGCGTCGAGCAGCGCGGTCGCCGCACCGGGGGTGACGGGGGTGGGGTCGGTGAGGCCGGGCGCGGCCGAGGGGGATTCGTGCACGGAGAGGGACATGGGTGTCTCCTGCGGTGGAGGGAGCCTGCCACGGTCGGCGGCAGGACGGTGAGACAAGGGGCGCGGCGCGGGGACCGCGGGCCGGGCGGTGTCCGGTGGATCGCGGGCGGGTTCACGGCCCCGATCCACCGGAGAGCCTCACGCCCGGAGGGTGGCGCCGCCGTCGACGTACAGGTCCTGCATGGTGATGTGGCGGGCGCGGTCGGACAGCAGGAACGTGACGGCGTCGGCGATGTCCGCGGGGTCCGCGATGCGGCCGAGCGGAATACCCGTCCGGTATGTGGCCGGATCGCCCGCGACGACACGGTCGGCTGCGGCCTTCACGCTCTCGGGGTCCCCGGTACCGAGGTCCGCCCACATGCCGCGCTGCATGTCGGTCATGGTCGATCCGGGACAGACGCTGTTGCAGCGGACGCCGTGCGCGGCCATCTCCAGGCCGAGGCACTTGGTGAACATCGCGGAGGCCGCCTTGGACGCGGCGTACGCGGCCATGCCGGCGCGCGGGATGCCCGCCGCGTTGGACGCGACGGTGACGATGCTGCCCCGGCCGCGCGCCGCCATGCGCCGGGCGGCCGAACGTGAGACGTGGAACACCCCGTCGACGTTGACGGCGAAGGTGGCGGCCCAGTGCGCGTCGCTGGTGTCGACGACGTCGGCGTTGCGCAGCACACCGGCCACGTTGACCGCGAACTCCACGGGCCCGATGGCCTGTTCGACCTCCTCGACCCCCGCTTCCACGGCGTCGGCGTCGGTGACGTCGAGCGGGCGGGCGACCACCCGCGCGCCGTACTTCCGCGCGAGTGCCTCGATGCCGTCCGGGTCGACGTCGGTGGCCACCACCCGGGCGCCGCGCTCCACGAGCGCGGTGACGACGGCCTCGCCGATGCCCCGGCCCGCGCCCGTGACGAGGGCGATCCTTCCGTCGAATTCGGCGCTCACTTGACCATGGCCTTCCGGAGGTCGGCCAGGACGTTCACGGCGGCCTCGGCGCCCCCGAGGCTCGTCCACATCGAGCCGTCGATCTCGGTCACATGACCGGCCTTGACGGCGCCGAGCTGCTGGTAGGCGGGGAGCGCGGAGAGCTGGTCGACCACGCCGGAACCTCCGGTCGAGGTCAGGGTCCCGATGAAGAGCCAGTCGCCGTCGATCTCGGCGAGGTTCTCCTCGCTGATCGGCGTGGAGTGCCCCTCGCCCTTCTCCGCCTGGATGCCCGGCCGGGTGAAGCCCAGGTCGTCCAGCACGTCGCTGATGAACACGCCCTGCTGCATGACGGCGGACCCTTGCGGGGAGTACCGGGCGACGGAGACCTTGGCGCCGGCCCGCGACCCGAGGTCGGTCTTGAGCGCGGCGACCTTCGTGTCGTAGTCGGCGAGGAAGGCATCGGCCTCGTTGGACTTGCCGAGCACCTCGCCGGTGAGCGACAGCGACTTCTTCCAGTCCTTGTCGTCGCCGATGGTGACCAGCGTGGGGGCTATCTTCCGCAGCTGCGCCAGCACCTGAGTGTCCGTCATCTGTCCGGCGAGGATCACGTCGGGCGCGGCCCGGACGACCTTCTCGATGTCCGGGCCGGTGACCGCGCCCACCACCGGGATGCCCTTCGCCTTCTCCGTCAGGTACGCCGGGGCGCCTTTCTGACCGCGCCCCGCCGTGAGGCCCACCGGCTTCACGCCGAGGGTGAGCGAGGAGTCGAGGTCCATCTCGCTCAGGACCACGACACGGTCGGGATCGGCCGGGACCGTCACCTTGGTGCCGGCCGCGTCGGTGACGGTCGCGGAGCCCGTTTTGCCGCCGTCGCCGGACGCAGTACCCGAGTCCGAGGAGCCGCAGGCCGTCGCCGTGAGCGTCAGGACGCCGAGGACGGCGACCGCGGCCAGCGGACGGACGGTGCGGCGGGGAGTGGGGGACTGGTTCGGCGTCATGGCCGGAAACCTCCGTAGGAAGGGTGGAGCGGACTGGTGCTGATGCCCGGTCATGCCCGGCCGAGCGACATGCGGGCACGACGAATCCCGGCCGGATCGGCCGTGGGGGTCCACCGGCCCGGGCATCGGTACTTAGGTTAGGCTAACCATATGTTCATTGCGCAAGAGGGCTCCCCGGGAAGGGTGGAAACCGGACCGAACCGGTCTTTTCGTCAAGCCCGGACATCGCGGTCCGTGGGTGAAATCAGGGCAGTCGGGTCTTCTCGGAAAAGCGAGGCGTTCAGGTCCTCTCATGAAGTCGAGGTATCCCGGCCATTTCAGGAAGACCGGGCATCCGGGGCCTTTCGTGAAGACCGGGCCGGAGTGAGGGGCGGGGGCCGTCAACCGGCCCGCCTGGCCGTCGTGGCCCTCGCCGCCCTGCTCTGCCTGGCCCTCGCCTCCCTGCTGACGGGCACGGGCTCCACCCCGCCCGCCCGGGCCTGGGACTACCTCTGGGGCGACCCGTCCGCCCGCGCCGACGCCCAACTGCGCCTCGCCGTCATGGACGTACGCCTCCCGCGCACCCTCGCCGCGATCCTGGTGGGCCTCTGCCTCGGCACCGCCGGCTGCCTCCTCCAGGCCGCCACCCGCAACCCCCTCGCGGAGACCGGACTGCTCGGCGTCAACTCCGGTGCCGCGTTCGCCGTCGTCCTCGGACTCACCTTCTTCCACGCCGAATCCTCCGGCGCCCTGCTGGTGTGGGCACTGCTCGGCGGCATGGCGGCGAGCGCGGTCGTCCTCCTGCTCGCCGCGTCCGGACGGGCCTCAGGATCCCCCCTGCGCCTGGTGCTCGCCGGTGCCGCGCTCAGCGCCACCTTCCACGGCCTCACCTCGTACGTACTGCTGGGCACCCAGTCCACCTTCGACACCTACCGCTACTGGACGATCGGCTCGCTCGCCGGCGTCGAGTCCGGTCAACTCGTGCCCCTGGCGCCGCTGGTGGCGATCGGCCTGGTCGTCGCCGGCTGCTGCGTCCGCCCGCTCGCCGCCCTCGGCCTCGGCGACGACGGAGCCCGTTCGCTCGGCCACCACCCCGGGCGGACACGCCTCGTGGTGGCCGTCGCCGTGTCGCTGCTCGCCGGCTGCGCCGTCGCGGTGGCGGGACCCATCGCCTTCCTCGGGCTGCTCGCGCCCTACGCCGCACGCGCCCTGGCCGGCGCGTCCCTGGGCGCCCAACTCGTCCTGTCCGCACTGATCGCGGCCGATGTCATGATCCTCGCCGACATCCTCGCCCGGATCGTCATCCGCCCCTGGGAGACCCCGGTCAGCGTGCTCCTGGCCTTCGTCGGCGGCCCGCTGCTCATCTGGATCGCGCGCTCGTCCCGGCTCTCCACCGCGGGGGCCTCAGCATGACCGACCGCACCGGGGCGGCATCCGTCCCCGGCCTTCTCCCGCCCGACCCCCCTGACCTCACCCCGCCCGACAGCACGGTGCTGCGCACCGGCACCTTCTCCTGGCTCTTCCCGCGACGCGGCGCCCTCGTGGCGGCGCTGCTCGTGCCCGTACTCGCGCTGCTCGTGGCGCTCTCCGTGCTGGCCAGCTCGACCGGCATGAGCCCGGCGCGGACCCTCTCCGGTCTGCTGGGCACGGGGGACGCGGGCACGGTGATGATCGTCCGCGAATTCCGGCTGCCCCGCGTCTTCGTCGGCATCATGGTCGGTGCCGCGCTCGGGATCTCCGGCTGCCTCACCCAGACCCTGGCCGGGAACCGGCTCGCCACCCCGGACCTGGTGGGCGTCAACGAGGGAGCCACCGCGGCCGTCGTCGCCGCGGCCGCCGGGACGTCCAGTGGCATGGTCGGCATGTGGTGGCTCGGCCCGGTCGGCGCCGTCGCCGCCGCGGCCCTCGTCGTCCTGTGCGCCGGCGGAGCGGGGAGCGCCGGCTACCGCGTCCTGGTCACCGGCATCGGCGTCTCCACCTTCATCGGGGCGGTCAGCGACCTCGTGATGTCCCGTGAGAACGACAACTCGGCCGGGGGAGTCTTCCTCTGGGCGGTCGGCAGCCTCAACGGCCGTGACTGGGAGGCCGGTACACCCCTCCTCGTCGCGCTCTGCTTCCTGGTCCCGCTCGCCCTCGCCGCCGGACACCGGCTGCAACTCCTGCGATTCGACGACGACATGGCCGCCACCCTCGGCGTCGACCTGCGCCGGGTACGCGCCGCCGCGCTCGCCCTGGCCGTGCTGCTCGCCGGTGTCGCCGTCGGCGTCGGCGGACCGGTCGCGTTCATCGCGCTGGGCGCACCGGTCCTCGCGCAACGGCTGAGCGGACCCACCCGGGTACCCGTCCTCGGCGCCGGCCTGGCCGGAGCCGCCCTCGTCACCGCCGCCGACGCGCTCGCCCGCGTCGCGGCCCCCGTCGAACTCCCCGTCGGCGTCGTCACCAGTGTCCTCGGCGGGCCCTTCCTCCTCTGGGTCCTCTTCCGTTCGGACCGCACCGAAGAAAAGGCGTGAACACCCCGGCATGAACTCCCTCATGAAGCAAGCGCCGAGCGGCCTCGAAGTCCGCGGGCTGCACGTCTCGTACCCCGGCCGGGCCGTCGTCAAGGACGCCGGGTTCACCGTGCCGGCCGGGCGGGTCGCCTCGATCGTCGGCCCCAACGGCTGCGGCAAATCGACCCTGTTGCGCGCCGTCGCCCGGCTCCACCAGCCGGAGTCCGGTACGGTCCGCGCCGACGGGGCGGACATCTGGTCGCTCGGCCGGCGCGAAGCCGCCCGGCGCGTGGCCCTGCTGCCCCAGTCGCCCCGCGCCCCCGAGGCGGTGACCGTCGCGGGGCTCGTACGGTACGGACGTCACCCCCACCAGGGGCTGCTGCGGCAGTGGTCGCGCCAGGACGAGAACGCGGTGCGCGAAGCGCTGGAGGCCACCGGTACCACGGCCTTGGCCGGTGAGCGGCTGGACCGCCTCTCCGGCGGCCAGCGCCAGCGCTGCTGGCTGGCCATGGTGCTCGCCCAGCAGACTCCCGTGGTGCTGCTGGACGAACCCACCAGCGCCCTCGACCTGGGGCACGTCGTGGAAGTACTGGAACTCGTCCGCGAGGTCGCGCGCGCCGGCCGCACGGTCGTCATGGTCCAGCACGACCTGGCCGCCGCCGCCCGCTATTCCGACGTTCTCGTCGCGATGAAGGGCGGCAGCGTGCTGGCCCAGGGGGACCCGCGCGCCACCGTGACCGCCTCCCTGGTGCGCGAGTTGTACGGGGTGGAGGCCGACGTCCTGGAGGCACCGGTGGACGCTTCGCCCATCGTGGTCGCCCGGGCGCGCACGGCGGTGACGGAAGGAGCCACCGCCGGGTGAAGGCCGCCGACACCCGTCGGCCCCGCTCTTTCGGCCGTCTGCCGTACGGACACGTCGGCCAGGGACCGGGGCCACCCGAGGAGGACTCCTGTGTCATCGCTCTACGACCCCCGAAACGCCCCCGCCGGCGACGTGGGCGCGGCGCTCATGATGATCGACTCACGGCTCAGGACGGTCCACGACCGCGAGGGCGAAAGCGATCCCGAGGAGCAGGAACTGAGCGACCTGGTCATCGCGTCCATGGGGCCCGAGGAGGCCAGGGACGTGCTGGACGGCGCGTGCACGCTGATCTACATGTTCATGACCTGGCTGCGGAAGGCGCACGAGGAGCACGAGAAGGACGTCGTCGAGTACGTGGTGCCGACCCTCGTGGCCACGATGCGGATGATGCCCATCAGCGTCCGGCCCGAGACCATTCCCACCATGGCCGCACTGGTCATCGCCGCGGCCACCGGCCTGAGCCCGAGCCTGTGGCGCGGGCAGTTCGGGGAATGGGCCAAAGTGGAGATGAATCCGCTGGAGGCCACCGCGTTCCTGCTCGCCGAGCACATCAACCGCATCACCGAGGACCCCGACTTCGCCACCCGTCTGATCTCCGAGGCGCTGTCGCGCGCGGACGCCGAGTAGAGGCGCTTCCGCCCGGCGCGGAACGTGGGTGGGGCGGACCCTCGGACCGGGCCGCCCCACCCACGCACGGACGCGGGGGACGCACCCCCGCCCGGCTCCCCGTCAGCGCCCCATCTGGTCCTCGGCCGAGAGGTGTTCGACCGTCACCCCGGACTCCGTGAACGTGCGTGTCACCGTGCCGGAGGTATAGACCCACAGGATGCGCAGCGGAGTGTCCCCGACATTGCGGAAGAGGTGGGGTACGGGGGAGGGGATGTACGTGGTGTCGTAGCGCTCCAAACGCGTCACGGAGCCCTCGACCAGCACTTCCGCCTCCCCTTCGAGAATCGTCACGTGCTCGTCGCAGTTGTGCGAGTGCATCGGCGCCCCGGAGCCGACCGGATAAACGCTCATTCCGCTGGTGATCCGATTCTCGCCGGCCGCCGAGACGGTCGTGACCAGCGGGGTCGTCACGATCGAACCTCCCCGGTCCAGCAGCGGGACGGTGGCGGCCTTGACGATGACGCTCATGCGCAAACCCTTTCGACGGCGAGGCGTCGTCCGACGTTATGGGAAACGGGCTCCGCCGAGAGCCCCCGGATGCGCACCTTTACCTTGCATTCCGAGAAGGGTGAGCCTCTACCAGCCGGATGTACGGTCTGCTGCCATCGCACATTTCCAGTTTGTGTCGCAGATCGAAAGGCAGGGACCGGCCATGCGCCTCCCCGTTCTGAGTACCGAAGAGATGAACGAGCACCAGCAGGAGCTCCATGCCCGCATCACCGCCCGGCGCGGCGGGGTGCGCGGTCCGTTCCGGGTCTGGCTGCAGAGCCCCGAACTCTGCGAACGCGTGGAGTCGCTCGGGGCGTTCGTCCGCTTCGACTCGGACCTGCCCAAGCATCTGCGGGAGCTGACCCTGCTGATGGCCGCCCGCAACTGGGACGCCCAGTACTCCTGGAACGCCCACGTCAAGGCGGCGATCACAGCCGGCGTACCGGCCGCCGCGGTGGACGCGATCGCCGAGCGCCGCACGCCGGAGTTCGACGACGAGGCGGACACCGCCTTCTACACCTTCTGCCAGGAGGTGCTGGAGAACCACTTCGTCTCCGACGAGACCTTCGCCGCCGCCCACGCGCACTTCGGCTCCCAGGGCCTGGTCGACGCCATCGGCTCGCTGGGCAACTTCACGATGCTCGGCATGTGCCTGAACACCTTCCAGGTGGACCTGCAGGCCGACCGCGAGCCTCCGTTCCCCGACATCCGCGGTTTCGCGCGCGTCCCGGCCGACGGGGACCGGTCACAGCCGTGACACCGTCCGCCGACCGACGTACCGAGGGGAGCACCGACGTGACACCCAGTACCGCGCTCCACGGGAGCGCCACCACCGACCCCGCCGTCGGCGCGCCCCGGGAGCCGGTGGTCCGGATTCGTGACCTCCACAAGAGCTTCGGCGGGGCCGCCGCCCTCAAAGGGGTCTCCCTCGACATCAGGCCGGGCGAGATCCACGCCCTGATGGGTATGAACGGGGCCGGCAAGTCCACCCTCGTACAGGTGCTGGCCGGGGTCCACCAGGCGGACGGCGGCACCGTGGAGATCGACGGGCAGGCGCAGCCCGGCCTGTCGACGCGCCAGGCGCGGCGGCTCGGCATCTCGACCGTTCCCCAGCGCCGCGAACTGGTCATGGAACTGACCGTCGCCGAGAACATCCTCCTCGGCGACCTGCCCGCCCCCCGCGCCCTGGTCGCCTGGAAGTCGGTCCGGGAACAGGCCCGCAAGGCCCTCGCGGACCTGGGCATCAGCATCGACGTGGAGCGGACCGCGGGCGGGCTGACCGTCGCGGAGCAGACCATGGTCGAGGTCGCCCGCGAGGTCAGGCGCGGCGGCAAGGTCCTCATCCTCGACGAACCGACCGCCTGTCTGGGCGCCGAGGCGGCCGACCGGATCAGGGCGCTGGTACGGACCCTGCGGGACGAGGGCATGGCCGTCGTCTACATCTCGCACTACATCGACGAGGTGCTGTCCGTCGCCGACCACGTCACCGTTCTGCGGGACGGCGCGGTGGTGCACAGCGGACCGGCCGCCGAGACCGACTCCGCCGGGCTGGTCCGCTCCATGGTGGGCCGGGACGTCGTCTCCACCCGACCCCAACGCCCCGCTCCCACCGGGGAGATCGGTCTCTCGGTCCGCGGACTCAACGACGGGCGCACCATCGAGGACTTCGCGGTCGACGTGCGCAAGGGCGAGATCGTGGCCGTCCTCGGCCCCGCCGGGGACGCGCAGTCACGCCTC
Organism: Streptomyces sp. NPDC002690; assembly: GCF_053592415.1. Classification (NCBI taxonomy): domain Bacteria; kingdom Bacillati; phylum Actinomycetota; class Actinomycetes; order Kitasatosporales; family Streptomycetaceae; genus Streptomyces; species Streptomyces sp. NPDC002690. The sequence continues at coordinate 20,357 of NZ_JBSFVR010000047.1, forward strand.
TTCGACCTGCTCTCCGGCCGCCGGCGCCCCGACTCCGGCGAGATGACCGTGGACGGCAGGGCCGTCCCCTTCGGCCGGATACCCCGCTCGCTCGCCAGTGGTCTGCGCTGCGTCACCGGCGACCGCAGGGCCCTCGGCCTGATCCCTGAACTCTCCCTGGACGAGAACCTGATGCTGGCCAGCGACCGCCTGGAACGGCGACGCCTCCAGCGCTGGTCCGCGCTCACCCGCCGGGCCGCCCCGCGCCGGGAGAGCTACGGAGTCGTCTCGCTGACCCGCAACCCGGCCGTCGGCCGGCTCTCGGGAGGCAACCAGCAGAAGGTCCTGCTGGCGAAGTGGCTGGAGACCGCGCCCGTCGCCTGCTTCCTCGAAGACCCCACCAACGGCGTCGACATCGCGGCCATCGCGGACATCCACACCCTCGTCGACGACCTCGCCGCACGCGGCGTCGCCGTACTGCTCGCCTCCTCCTCCGCCGAGGAGGTCGTGCGGCTGGCCGACCGGGTGATCGTCGTCAGCGCGGGACGGGCGGTCGCCGAACACGACGTCAACACCATCACCCGCGACCAACTCGTCGCCCTCGCCCTCGGAGGACAGAGCAAGTGAGCCTCGAAGCGCCCCCGGTACAGCCCCGAGCGAAAGAAAGCGCCCCGGACACCGCTTCCGGGTCACGTACCTCGCTGCGGTCCCTCTTCGGTGTCCCGCACGCGGGTCTCGTCGCGGTACTGATCATCGTCGTGGTGTTCGCGAGCCTGGAGACGGACTCCTTCGCCAGCTCGACCAACCTCATCAACGTCCTCCGCCAGGTCAGCGTCTCCGCGGTGCTCGCCGCGGGTCTCACGCTGCTGATGACGGCCGGAGGCATGGACTTCTCCATGGGCAGCAACGCGGCCGTCATCACCGCGGTGGCCGCCCAGATGCTGGCCCACGGTGAGTCAACGACGGTGACGGTCGTCGTCTCCCTGGTGCTGGCGACTCTCATCGGTCTGGTCAACGGACTCGTGGTCACCTACACGAACGTGGCTCCGTTCGTCGCCACACTGGCCACGGCCACCCTGCTGGACGGGGTCGCGCTGCTCGTCCTGGACGGTCTGAGCGTGTCCATCGGAACCCACCTCTCCTCGCTGGGCAACGGCAAGATCCTCGGCATCCCCTATCTGCTGATCGTGGCGATCGCGGTACTGGTGGTGGCCGGGGTGGTCATGAAGTTCACCGTCTTCGGCCGCGACGCGTTCGCCATCGGGGGCAACGAGCACGTCGCCCGTCTCAGCGGCATCGGCGTCAACCGGAACAAGCTCCTGCTCTACGGGCTGGCCGGCACCCTCGCCGGACTCGCCGGGCTGATGCTGCTGTCCCGGCTCGGCGCGAGCAGCCCCGGAACGGGCGGTCTCACCCTGCAACTCACCGCCGTGGCCGCCGTCGTCATCGGCGGAACCTCGCTCGCCGGCGGCAGCGGCACCGTCGTCGGCACGGCACTCGGTGTCGTGCTGCTCGGAGTCGTAGCGAACGCCCTGAACCTGCTTCAGGTCTCCAGCTACTTCCAGCAGATCTCGGTCGGTTCGGTCCTGCTCATCGCGGCGATCGCCAACCAGCTCCACAAGAGGTCCCACAACTGAAGTGCCCCGTCGGGCAGTCGGTCCCACCGGCACCGCGGCCCGACGTCTGTGCAAGGCCAAAGACGTCCCACGCACGCCACGAAAGGCGATACACCATGAGCCTGACCACCCACCCGCGAAGAGTGCTGGCCACGACCGTCGTGGGAGCCGCGCTGGCTCTCAGCGGTTGCAGCGGCCAGTCCGGTTCGGGCGGCGGCGACTCCGTCACCCTCGGCTTCGTCAACGGCGGTGACACGGAGTTCCACACCTGTCTCCAGAAGGCGGTGGAGAACACCGCCAAGACCGGCGACGCGAAGATCTACACGGCCAACTCGCATCAGAACCCCGGCACCGAGCTGTCCAACATCGAGGACATGATCTCGCGCAACGTCGACGCGCTCATCGTGCAGACGGTGAACGTCGACGCGCTCAAGGGCGACATAGCCAAGGCGAAGAGCGCCAACATTCCGATCTTCCTCACCTCCGTCGTCACCGACGACCCCTCCGAGATCCTCGGCGCGGTCGTCGTGGACCTGGGCGCGGTCGGCGCACTGGACGCGGGCTGGGTCGAGAAGGACGCCGCGGGCAAGTCCGTGGAGGTCGGGGTGATCGCCGGTGCTCCGGGAGCCGCCTCCGACATGCTGGTCGCCGGATTCACCAAGGCGCTGCCGGCCACCGCGAAGGTCGTCGCGAACCAGCCGGGCATGTTCAACGCCGCCAAGGCCAAGGACGTCGCCGAGAACATGATCCAGGCGCACCCGGACCTCGGTTACGCCTTCGTCGCGAACGAGGAGATGGCGCTCGCCGCCCGTACGGCCTTCGCGGCGGCCGGCAAGAACGTCAAGATCGTCACCGTCAACGGCACCGACCGGGGGCTCGAAGGGGTCGAGAAGGGCGAACTCTCCGCAACCGTGGCGAACTCGGCCATGAGCACGGGTTCCCTTGCCGTGACAAATGCGATAGGACTGCTCGACAAAAAGAAGATCAGCAAGATCGACAAGACGCCGATCCTGCTGGTCACCAAGGACAACCTGGACAAGGCTCCGCAGTACTGCCCCTGAGCCCCGGGCCCACCCCCATTCCGCGCAACCCAGCTGAGTGATCCCGTTCCGGAGCGCAGCGCGGAGGCTCCACCCGCACAACCCGCCCGACACGGCCCTGCCACCACTGGGGCCGTGAACGGCCGGAGGTACCACCATGGACCGTCTGCTCCTCATGCGCAGCTTCGTCACCGTCGCCAACATCGGCAGCTTCAGCGGGGCGGCCAAAGCGCTGAGCTCCTCGGGATCGCTCATCTCACGCCACGTCGCGGAACTGGAACGCCAGATCGGGGTCCGCCTCGTCAATCGCACGGCCCGCTCCGTCAGCCTCACCCAGCCCGGACTCCGCTACGCGGAGTTCGCGGCGCGCATCCTGGAGGAGATCTCCGCCGAGGACTCCCACATCGCGCAGCTCCACGACCGGCCGGAGGGGTCGCTCAACATCATCTGTCCGAAGTGGATAGGCAGCCTCGATCTCGGTGACGCCATATCCGCGTTCTCCGTGGCTCATCCGAAAATCGTCGTCCGATTCGAGCTGGGCGGCATATCGGATCGCACCTATGATTTCCTGGACGGCGGATTCGACATCGCCTTCCACACGCGCGACTTGCGGGATTCCAGTGTCCGGCTGAAGAAAATCGCCTCACTGCCCTTCGTGCTGTGCGCGTCGGAGAAGTACCTGGAGGAGCACGGGACGCTCCTCCACCCGAACGACATCGCCGTCCACGACTGCCTGGTCCACGTCAACGACCCCGTCTGGCGGGTCGGGCACGGCCACGCGAGCACCCTGCACAAGATCCGTAACGTGGCGTTCTCCTCCAACTCCTACATCGCGCTGCAGAAAGCCGCCGTGCACGGCCGGGGAATCGCCCTGCTCCCGCAGCGGCCGGCCTACGACGACCTGGTCTCGGGCGCGCTCCGGGTGCTGCTCCCCGAACTCGCGGTGCCCGACCGGCCGCTGTACGCCATCTACGGCCCCGGCCAGGAGACGCCGCGCAAGGTGACCGTCTTCCTCGAATTCCTCGCCAAGTGGTTCTCGGAGAACCCGATTCCCGCCATGTGACGCCAGGCGGAAGCCGGACGACGCGACCGTCCGTGCAAGAAATGATTGCACCATCCGAAATACCGGGTCATTGAGGTCGCGCGTCCCGATTCTTATGCTGACCGGGCCGGTGTCACGCGTCCAGCGCCCGCGGCCCGCGAAATGAGGGAGTTCATGGGAATCCAGAGAATCGAGTCGGTCACCTACAGCATCGACGACCTCGACGAATGTGTCCGCTTCTTCACGGATTTCGGACTGATCCCGGTGGAACGGACCACCACCCGCGCCACCTTCGAGACCCTGGCGGGCCAGACGCTCCACCTCGACACCCACCCCGACCCCTCGCTGCCACCGGCCCTGGAAGACGGCCCCACCCTGCGCGAGGTGGTCTGGGGCGTCGACACCGAGGCGGAACTGGCGAAGCTCGTCGCCCGGGTCGCCGTCGACCGCGAGGTCACCCTCACCGGCGACGGGGTACACCGCACCCGGGACGAGACCGGCTTCGGCCTGGGCCTGGCCCTCGCCCGACCCAGGGCGCCCGGCACTCCCGGCGGACCCCGCGAGGCCAACGTCTCCGGCAGCGTGCGCCGCTGGAACACCCCGCTGGAGCCCGTCGGCCAGGTCCGCCCGCTGCGCATGTGCCACGTCGCCCTCAACATCCCGAAGGCCGGACAGGAAGAGGCTGTCGCCTTCTACCTCGACCGGCTCGGCTTCCGGGCGACCGACGTCGTCAAGCCGATGGGCACTTTCATGCAGTGCGAGGGCGACGACGACCAGCACAACTTCCTGCTCTGCCACCGCCCCGACCGGGCCGGCGTCAACCACGTCTCCTACGAGGTCCCCGGCTTCGACGACGTGATCGAGGGCGGCAACCACATGATCGCCCAGGGCTGGCAGGAAGCCCGCAGGCTCGGGCGGCACACCGTCGGCTCCAACGTCTTCCGCTTCGTCCACGCGCCCTGCGGCGGCCGTGTCGAGTACGCGGCGGACATGGACCGCGTCGACGCCTCGTACGAGACCCGCGTCCACGAGACCACCCCGCCACACCACATCTGGACCCTGCGCACCTCCCGTGACGCCTCCGGGAACCCCGCCTCCTGACCGGTCCGCGACTCCGTCATGTGAACCACCGCATCCCGACACCCCACCCGCCGAGCGTGAGAGGGCACACGCACCCATGACGACCCACGACGACTACCCCGCCATCCGCATGTACATAGCGGGCGAATGGTGCGAGGGTGGGGCCGGAGCGACCGTACCGGTCGTGAACCCGGCCACCGAAACGGTGATCGGACACGTCCCGCTCGCCACCACCGCCGACCTCGACCGCGCCGCCGAAGCGGCGGAGGCCGGCTTCGCGCTCTGGCGCGACACACCGATAGCCGAGCGCACCGCGATCCTGCACAAGGCCGCCGAGCTGCTCGTCTCCCGCGCCGACCGGGTCGGCCGCGTCATGACCCGTGAACAGGGCAAGCCCCTGCGCGAGGCCGCCGGAGAGGCGAAGCGGGTCGCCGGAGCCCTGCGCTGGGACGCCGACGACGCCCGCCGCGCCTACGGCCGGATCATCCCCTCCGAGGACGGCACCCTGCTCTCCGTCCGCCGCCGGCCCATCGGCCCGGTCGCCGCCTTCACCCCGTGGAACTTCCCCGCCGGATCACCGATGCGGAAGATCGCCGCCGCGCTCTCGGCCGGCTGCTCCCTCGTCATCAAGGCCTCCGAGGAGACCCCCGGGACCGCCGTCGAACTGGTCCGCTGCTTCGAGGACGCGGGGCTCCCCGCCGGTGTCCTCAACCTCGTCTTCGGCGAACCCGCCGAGGTCTCCGCCCACCTCATCGCGCACCCGGCGACCCGGCTGATCGCCTTCACCGGATCGGTGCCGGTCGGCAAACTGCTCGCCGCCGCGGCGGGGGCCGAGATGAAGCCCTCCCTCATGGAGCTGGGCGGCCACGCCCCGGTCATCGTGTGCGCGGACGCCGACCCGGTCACCGCCGCCCGCCGCGCCGCCGCCGCCAAGTTCGCCAACGCCGGCCAGGTCTGCACCTCGCCCAGCCGCTTCCTGGTCCACGAGAGCCTGGTCGAGGAGTTCACCGAGGAGTTCGTCCGCGCCGCCGAGGCGGTCGTGGTCGGCGACGGGGCGGAGGAGGGCGTCACCATGGGCCCGCTCGCCAACGAGCGACGGCTGCGGGCGATGGAGGAGCTCACCGCCGACGCCGTCGCCAAGGGCGCGAAGATCCGTACCGGCGGCGAGCGACTCGACCGCGCGGGCTACTTTTTCGCCCCCACCGTCCTCACCGACGTCCCCGAGGACGCGGCGCTCATGTCCGAGGAGCCCTTCGGCCCGCTCGCGCCCATCGTCGCCTTCCGCGAACTCGACGAGGCCCTGCGGATCGCCAACTCGCTGCCCTACGGGCTCGCCGCGTACGGCTTCACCCGCTCCGCCGCCACCGCCGAACGCCTCACCCGCGAGTTCGAGGCCGGCATCCTCTCCCTCAACCACTGCGGCGGATCGACCCACGAGGCGCCGTCCGGCGGAGTCAAGGCCAGCGGCTACGGACGCGAGGGCGGCCCGGAGGGCCTGGACGCCTACCTGGTCACCAAGCGCGTCTCCCACCTGCTGACGGACTGAGCCACGATGCGATACACCCGAGTCCGGGTGGGCGGCCGGGCCGTCTGGGGGCGCGTGGAGGACGACTCCGTACGCCTGCTCTCCGACTCCCCGCTGGACGGCGACCCCACCGTCATCGGCACCATCCCGCTCACCGAAGCCGACTGGCTGCCGCCCGTCGTCCCGCCCGTCTTCTACGCCGTCGGCATGAACTACCCGCGCCACATCGAGCACGCCCGGCTGCTCGGCGACAAGGCCGGAGTCGTGCCGGAGCGCCCCGAGGCCGGTTACCGCGCCAACAACGCGCTGACCGGTCACGGTACGGCGATCGTGAAACCCGCCGGGGTACGCGGCCGGTTCGAGGCCGAACCGGAACTGGTCGCGGTCATCGGCAGGACGCTGCGGCACGCCACGTACCAGCAGGCGCGGGACGCCGTCTTCGGCTGGACGATCGGCAACGACGTCAGCGCCCGCGCCTGGCAGCACGAGGACCGCACGTTCTGGCGCGCCAAGAACAGCGACACCTTCAAGCCGATGGGCCCCTGGATCGAGACCGACGTCGACGCGCTGGCGCAGACCACCACCCTGCGCGTCAACGGTGAGACCCGCGCGCTCTTCCCGACCGGCGACATGGTCTTCGACCCGTACGACTACATGGTCGAGATCACCAAGCACATCACCATGCACCCCGGTGACGTGCTGTGGATGGGTGCCGAGTCCACCAGCCAGATCGAGGCCGGCGACACCGTCGACGTCGAGATCAGTGGCATCGGCGTCCTGTCGAACACCGTCCTCGCCGAGCCCGGCCGCACCTGAGGAATGTCCCGCCGTTCATGGCGGGTGCGCGACGAATCGCGGGACACCCACATGAGCGGTCCCGAAACCCTCCCCCCGAAAGGCAGTACGCCGTGAGCAAGGAACCTCGCTACATCCACCACGTCAACTTCCCCACCACCGACCCCGACCGGACCGCCGCCTGGTACGCCAAGGTCTTCGGGATGAAGCGGATCATGCCGAAGTCCAACACCCGCGTGGTGCTGATGACCCGCGGCAACTTCGACCTCCACTTCACCCCGGTCGAGGCCATGGAGCGGATGGCGCCGTACCACTTCGCCATGGAGGTCGACGACTGGGACGACTTCATGGAGCACCTCGCCGAGCTGGGCATCCGGCACACCCGTCCCGTCGAACGCCCCGAGAACCAGTCGAAGTTCTGCTACATCCACGACCCGGATCACACCATGATCGAGCTGGTCTTCCACGGCAAGCGCCCCAACTGACGCCCGCCCCAGGAGTCCCGACCGCCCGGCACGCCCGCCCGCCGCGTCGACCCGGAGCCCCGGTGGCCCCGCCGCGAGGACTTCCGGCCGGCGCGCCGCCGCACGCACCGGACGCCGTCCCTCAGGGGGCACAGACGGCCGGTCGCGACACCAGCCCCCGCGAAAAGGAGATCGATCCATGCCCTACGTCGATTCGGACGGCGCGTCCATCTACTACGAGCGCCACGGCAGCGGCCCCGCGATCGTGTTCGTGCACGGTTCGGGAGGCCACCACGCCGCCTGGTGGCAGCAAGTCGCGGCGCTCCGCGACGGGTTCACCGTCGTCACGCTCGACCTGAAAGGCTTCGGACGGACCGAACTGTCCGCGCCGCAGACCGAGTTCGACGGTCAGGCCTTCTACGGAGACGTCGTCGCCGTGCTCGACCAGGAGGACCTGACCGATGCCATGCTGGTGGGCCAGTCCATCGGCTCCGTCGCCGCCCTGCGCGCCGGCCTGGTACGCCCCGAGCGCGTCGGCTCGGTCGTCCTCGGCCACTCGCTGGGCGGCATCAGTCACCCCGAGCTCACCGAACTCGCCGCGGCCGACCGCGCCGAAGCCGTCAAACTCCCCGTCATCGACCGGCTGTTGACCCGGCAGTTCCAGCAGGAGCGGAGGGACCTCACCTTCCTCTTCCAGCAGATGGGCACCTTCAACACGGCCACCATGCAGGACCTGCGCAACCTCGACACCAACGGCCCCGGCCTGGACGAGATCCGCGACTCGGGCGTCACCGTCGCCTTCCTCGCGGGCGAGAAGGACGCGGTACTCAGCGTCAAGACGGTCACCCGCGCCCACGAACTGGTCGAGGGCTCGCACTTGGAGATCGTCCCCGGCGCCCCGCACTCCATGTACTGGGAGACGCCGGACCCCTACAACGCCGCCGTCGCCCGGCTGCGCCGCACCCTCACCGCCCCGAAGGAAACCGCATGAGCAACATCACCCTCGCCGCCGCCGAAGAGATCATCGACGAGGCCCACAAGCGTGCCCAGGCGCTCGGCAAGGCGGTGAGCGTGGCCGTGGTGGACGCCGGAGGCTTCCCCGTGGCCATCCGCCGACCGGACGGAGCCCGCCCGCTCACCCCGGACATCGCGCGCGCCAAGGCGTACACGGCCGCCGTCATGCAGCGCCCCGGCAAGATGCTGAAGAAGTGGCAGGAGAGCCAGCCGGTCTTCTTCTCCCAGCTCTCCCAGCTGCCCGGCGCCGCGATGCCCATCCTCGCCACCGAGGGCAGCGTGACCATCAAGAAGGACGGCGAGATCATCGGCGGTCTCGGCATCGCCGGCGGCACGGCGGACGAGGACCAGACGATCGCCGACGAGGTTCTCGACGCCCTCGGCTACGAACTGGAGTTCGCCGCCTGGGGCGTCTCCGGGAAGCCCGACACGAACGCCGGAAAGGACGCCTGAACCATGGCGGACACGTTCAACTACCGCATCGACCACCACGGCAGCCTGGTCCGGCCGCCCGCCCTGCTGGCCGCCCGCGAGAGCGGCGACGCCGAGGCACTGCGCGCGGCCGAACTCGCCGCGGTCAGGGAGGCCGTGGTCTTCCAGCGGCGGCTGCGCTCCACCGTCGTCACCGACGGGGACCTGCCCCGCGAGGATTTCCGCAGCGCGGTCCTCGAAGGCGTCACCGGATTCCGCCGCACCGGCGAGGAGACCGGCGGCCTCGCCCGCTGGGTGGCCGAAACCCTCCCCAAGGCGGACGGACCGCTGGTCGCCCAGTGGGCCGGCCTGCTCGGCGAGCTGACGGTCGTCGCGCCCAAGGTCGCGCTGCCCTCCCCGGCCTATCTCGCCGCCACCACCTTCGACCCGGCCCTCGCCGGCGCGGGCGGCCCCGCTTCGGCCCGCGAACTCGGCGAGGCCCTCGCGGAGATCGTCCGAGCGGAGATCCAGCTGCTGGTGGCCCAGGGGGTGCGGCTGATCCAGCTGAACAACCCGCTGCTGCTCGCCCACACCGCCACCGAACCCGGCGCCACCGGTGCGCTCTCCTTCGAGGACGCCCTCGCCGTGGAAGCCCTCGCGGTGCGGCTGGACGAGCGCCCGGAGGGCGTCCGTATCGGCATCGCCCCCGGCTGGACCGCCCCCGCCGCGGTGGACCGCGCCCGCGCCGAACGGCTGTACGCGGCGGTCCCCGCCGACCGCTGGGTGCTGCCCCTCGACCGGGGCACCGACGCCGAACTCGACCTGCTGCGCGCCCTCCCCGAGGACCGCGACGCCTGCCTCGGAGCGGTGGACGCGACCACCGCGGCGATGGAGGAGATCGACGCGGTGATGGCCCGCATCGACGCGGCTGCCGAGGTCAAGGACCTCGAGGACATGGCGCTCTCGCCCTCCCGGGGCTTCGCCGACGTGGCCGCCCGCCCGCTGCTCGGCGCCGAGGACCAGCACAGCAAGCTGGTCCAGGTGGAGACCCTCGCCCGCTACTGCTGGGGCAACGAGTTCTGACCCGCGTACGGCCGTGGGGGCCGGGACACCCGCGTGTCCCGGCC
>NZ_JBSFVR010000048.1:0-30349 GCF_053592415.1 Streptomyces sp. NPDC002690
GTTAGTCACACACTCTGTCCCTCCCCGACGCTCTTCCGATCTGCCCGGACCGTCGCGGCGCTGCTCGGCGGCGGCGCCGACGCCAACGGCTGAGCCGCGACCACCGCCCCCGCCCCAGAACCCGACCGCCTCACCACCACCCCGGGACACCGACATGACGCAGAACCAGCCCTCCGCTCCGCTCCGCATCGTCATCGGCTGCGACGAAGCCGGATACGCGTACAAGGAAGCCCTCAAGGCCGATCTGGAAGCCGACCCGCGCGTCGCGTCCGTGCTCGACGTCGGTGTACGGGCGGACGAGCACACCGCCTACCCGCACATCGGTGTGGCCGCGGCCCGTGTGGTCGCCGACGGGGACGCCGACCGCGCCCTGCTGTTCTGCGGTACCGGACTCGGCGTCGCGATCAGCGCCAACAAGGTGCGCGGCATCCGCGCGGTCACCGCGCACGACAGCTTCTCCGTCGAGCGCGCGGTACTGAGCAACAACGCCCAGGTCCTCACCATGGGCCAGCGCGTCATCGGCCTGGAGCTAGCCCGCCGGCTGGTCCGCGAGTGGGTCGGCTACCGCTTCGACGCGTCCTCGCCGTCCGGCGAGAAGGTCGCCGTCCTCGACTCGTACGACACCGCGACCACCGCCGCCGAGGCCTCCGCCGGCTGCTGAACCTCCCGCGCGGTCACCACCGGCCCGCCTCTCGCCGCCCTTCCCCGCCACCACTTACAACGACGTAAGGTGCACCCCGCATGTCTACGCTCGCCCTGACCAGACCCGAGACGCTGGCCGCGGCGACCGCGCCCTGGACCGGGCACGACACCCGGCTCATCGTCATGGTCGCCATAGCCATCGGCGTGATCATCTCGCTGATCGCGATACTCGACTTCCACCCGTTCGTCGCTCTCATCGGCGGCTCCATCGTGCTCGGCATCGGGTCGGGAAGCGAACTCTCCAAGGTCGTCGACTCGTTCAGTGCCGGAATGGGTTCCACCCTCGGTTCCACCGGAGCCCTGATCGCACTCGGCGCGATCCTCGGCAAGCTCCTCGCCGACTCCGGGGGTGTGGACCGCATCGTCGACACCATCGGCTCGCGCTCGGGTCCCCGCCTGCTGCCCTGGTCGATGGCGCTGATCGCCGCGGTGATCGGGCTGCCGATGTTCTTCGAGGTGGGCCTGGTCCTGCTGGTGCCGATCATCGTGGTCATGGCCAAGCGGACGAACACGCCGCTGGTCCTGCTGGCCGTGCCCGCCCTCGCGGGGCTCGGCACCATGCACGCGTTCGTGCCGCCGCACCCCGGCCCGCTGGTCGCGGTGAGCGCGCTCAAGGCGGACGTCGGCACCACGCTCGGTCTGGGTCTGCTCGCGGCGATACCCACGGTGATCCTCGCGGGACCGCTGTACGGGAAGTTCATCGCCCGTCACGTGAGCAGCGAGGCCCCGGCCGCGCTCATCGCCTCCCTCGTCAAGGAGTCCGACCAGAAGCGCGAGCCCGGTGAGGAACGCCGGACGCCGAGCTTCGCCGTCTCCGTCGGTGCGGTCGCCCTGCCGGTCGTGCTGATGCTCGCCAAGTCGGTCGCCGACATCGCGTTCCCGGGGGACACCTGGTTCAACCACCTGCTGGACTTCCTCGGCACTCCGCTCATCGCGATGTTCATCGCGGTGCTCGTCGCCATGGTGGTCTTCGGTTTCCGGCTCGGCCGCGATCGCGCCGAGGTCCGTACGACGGTGACCGCGGGTCTGCCCGCCGTGGCCGGCATCCTGCTCATCGTGGGCGCGGGCGGTGGCTTCAAGCAGCTCATCGTGGACACCGGGGTCGCGGGCGCGATCGGCAAGTTCGCCGCGGAGGCGCACCTGCCGCTGCTGGTTCTCGGCTGGCTGCTCGCCGTCCTGATCCGCCTGGCGACCGGTTCGGCCACCGTCGCGACCACTGCCGCGGCCGGAATCATGGCGCCGCTCGCCGCGGGTGTCCCCCCGGTGGAGGCCTCGCTGATCGCGCTCGCCGTGGGCTCGGGTTCGCTCTTCTTCTCGCACGTCAACGACGCCGGTTTCTGGCTGGCGAAGGAGTACTTCGGGATGAGCGTCTCCCAGAACATCAAGACCTGGTCGGCCCTGTCGACGATCGTCGCGGTGATGGGTCTGATCATGTCCCTGCTCATGAACGCGGTCTTCGTCTGATCCGGACCGCCGCCGGCTCCCGTTCCCGTCGCCGTTCCCCTCGTCGTACGAGATCGGCGACGGGAACGGCGGCCGGAACCGCGACCCGGACCGCGACCCGGCCCGGGGCGTCGCCGCCCCGGGCTCCCCTCGCCCCGTAAGAGAATCTGTCCATGCGGCCCCCACGACCGCATCCCGCAAGGAAGAAGCACCCGATGTCCGCTGAGAACTCCGTCTCCGCCCCCACCACCGCCGTCCTCGGCCTCGGCGCGATGGGCCTGCCGATGGCCACCCGCCTGGCCGGCGCCTTCCCCGTCCGCGCCTTCGACGTCTTCGAGGAGCGCCGCGACCTCGCCGCCGGGGCCGGTGCCACGCCCGCCGCCACTCCGGCCGAGGCCGCGCAGGGCGCCGACGTGGTCGTCATCGCCGTCCGTGACCAGGAGCAGCTGGAGTCCTGCCTGTTCGGTGGCGGGATCGTCGAGCACGGCGCCGCCGAGTCGCTGCGCGAGGGCGCGGTCGTCGTGGTCACCTCGACCGTCGGTGTCGACGCCGTCCAGGCCGTCGCGGCACGCCTGGCCGAGCGGGGTGTGGGGCTGGTCGACGCTCCCGTCAGCGGTGGGGCCGTGCGCGCCGGGACCGGTGATCTGCTGATCATGATCGGTGCGGACGAGGCCACCATGGCCGCGGCCGAGCGGGTACTCGCCCGGCTCGGTTCCACGCTGCACGTCGTCGGCCCGCGGGTGGGTGACGGCCAGATCATGAAGACCGTCAACCAGCTGCTCTGCGGTATCCACACCGCCGCCGCCGCCGAGTCCCTCGCGCTCGCCCGTGCGCTCGGCATCGACCTGGACCGCGCGGTCGACGTCCTCGGCCAGGGTGCCGCCGCCTCCTTCATGCTGGCCGACCGGGGCCCGCGCATGGTGCAGCAGTACGAGGTGAAGGAGGACGGCACCGGCGGTCCGGAGCTGCGTTCCCGGCTCGACATCATCCGCAAGGACATGAACATCGTGGTGTCCCTCGCGAAGAAGGCCGGTGTCGCGACCTCCGTGGCCGCCGCCGCCGACCAGCTCTACCAGCTCGCGATCAGCCAGGGCCTGGCCGCACAGGACGACTCGGCGCTGGTCACCCTGCTCTCCCCGCGCACCGCGCGCTGAGCGCCGCCCCGTGGGGGGAGGGGCCGTGGCTCCGGCTAGGCTGAAAACCCGGCTGGATTCCAGGCCGAGTGCCGGGCTGAGGCCCGGTCCGCCGGGCGGGTACGGCACGTCACAGGGAGATTCAACGATGGGACCAGCCGGCAGGCAGGTACGTCCGGCGGGGCTCGGCAGGACCGTACTCATGGACGAGGCGTACGACGCGCTGCTCGCTCTGATTCTGGACGAGGGGCTGGAGCCGGGTACGCCGCTGCGGATCGACACCATCGCCAAGGACTGGGGCGTCTCGCCGACGCCGTTGCGGGAGGCGCTCGCCAAGCTGGAGAACACCGGCCTGGTCGTCCGTGTCCCGCACCGCGGTTACACGGTCGCCCCGCTTCTGGACGACGGCGGTTTCCGTGAGCTGATGGGTGCCCGGCTCCTCATCGAGCCGTTCAGCGCCCGCCAGGCCTGTGAGCGGGACGCGGCGGGGACGGCGCGCGCGCTGGCCGAGAGCCACCGGCTGATGGCGGCGGCGGCGGTGCAGCGGGTGGCGGACGACTTCCGGACGTACCTCCAGGCGGACTCCGCCTTCCACGCGACCATCGCCCGTGCCGCGGGCAACCGTTTCCTCTCCGCGGCCATCGATCCGCTGGGGGCGCACATCCAGCGCTTCCGGCGTTTCACCGGCGGTCGTGTCACCGACACGCAGGAGGCGCTCGCCGAACACGCTTCCGTCCTCGACGCGTTCGAGGCGGCGGACGCGGATGCCTGCGAGGCGGCGATGCGCGCACATCTGGAGGGTGTGGCGCACCGGTCGTTCGGCCACTGACACGTAGACGCAGGGACCGGCGAAGGGCACCGGCCCGCACCTGCCCCTGACAAGCCGCCCCCGGCAACCGACCCGCCGCCCGCCGCCCCGGCTCCCCGTCGCCCGCCCTCCCGGCTCCCCTCCGCCGAAGTCCCGATCCCGCTGATCACCGCCTCGGCGGTGTGCCTCTGCGGCGCTCCGGCCCTCCTGCCGGTGCGCGAGGTGCGCCGACCGTCTCTCCCGGCACCGCCCGGGGCGGGACGGTTCACGCCCCGTCCCGCCCCAGTTCGCAGTAGAGGTCGCGGAAGGCGGCGGCGAGGGAGGCGACCGTGCGCCAGTACGCGTACGCCGCGAGGTCGGGGGTGCTCGCGTCGGGGCGCACCGCGACGTCGAGATGGCGGTAGGCGGCGCGGAACAGCAGCCGGACCGCGCCCCGGTCCGGCTCGTCGTGGCCGTACTCGTCCGCGCCCATCAGCCTGCGCAGATGGGCGACGAGTTCGTCCGTACCGGCGTTGACGACACTGCGCGGCGGCACCCCGGCCCGGTCGGCCCGCGCGTGCTCGATGGCGTCGGCGATCACGTCCACGTCGATGCCGGGGTCCTTCGGTCGGACGTCCGGTGCGGTGCTGCTGTTCATCGGTCCTCCTGGCGTCCGGCACGTCTTCCCGCCCGCCGGTGGACGGGCCGGGCCGGGACCCGCTCCGGGACGGTCTGCCAGGCCGTGTCCGGACCCGCCCTCCGGGCGGACGGCGCTACTTTCACCACACGGCCTGGGCGAGTTGCGGTAGGAGAATCGAACCGCATCCCGCCCTAGCGCGGAGGGGCGGACGTCCCCTTGGACTGATCAAAGTGGTCAAAGATCGACAGGCCTTGCCCAGGACCGGTCCGGGACCATCCCGACACGGATGACGTGCGGAAATCTGCCCCCTGAGGGACCCGACCCGTGGCTAATTGGAGCCCGTCCGAGCGCCGCCGGGAGCCCACGCCATCTCCCGGCGGTACTCGGCGTGCGCGGCGACACCGCGTACCGGACTTCCGGCTTCGGGCACCAGGGGACGCGATGACACGTGAACGGAACGAACAGCTGGCCTGTCTCCTGGGCGAGGCCGGCTGGTCGCGCGCCCAGGCCGCGAGCGCCTTCAACCGGGTCGCGGCGGAGAGCCGGCGCTCCGGCGATCCGTGCGGTCCGCTGATCGGGCGCTCGCACGTGAGCATGTGGGTGGGCGGCACCCGGCCGTCCGGCTCGGCCCCCGCCGTCCTCGCGCTGGCGCTGTCCCGGCGGCTGAAGCGAGTCGTCACCGTCTCCGAGCTGGGGTTCGGCGACCCGGGCGGCCCGGCGCCGATCGGGCCGCCCGCCGACGCCCTGGCCGTACTGGCGGACCTCGGGCGGGCCGATCTCCATCCGGACCGCCGCAACCTGCTGGCCGGGATCGTGTACTCCACGGCGGTCCTGGCGGTGCCCGCCGCCGAGTGGCCGGGGTCCGCTCCCGGGCCCGTCCCGCACGCGGCCGAGCGGCTGTCCAACAACCTGCGGGTGGTCCAGGGCGACGTGGCGACCGTCCGCGAACTCACCCTCGCCTTCTCGGCCGTGGACCAGCGGCGCGGCGGCGGACACGGCCGCACCGCCCTGGTGCAGTACCTCCGCACGGACGTACGCGATCTGCTGCACGGCCGGTACGCCCACGAGCGGGTACGCCGGGACATGGAGTCCGCCGCCGCCGAACTCTCCTACCTGTCGGGGTGGATGGCCTTCGACAGCGGCGAGAACCCGTTGGCCCAGCGCTACTTCGTACTCGCGCTCCAGCTGGCGGACCAGGCGCAGGATCATCCGCTCGGCGGGCACATCCTGCGCGCGATGGCCCACCAGGCTCTGGACATGGGCCACTTCGACAACGCACTCGCGCTCGCCGAGGCCTCCGTACAGGACCGCCGCTACACCGACGCGACTCCGCGCGAGCGTGCCCTGCTCGGCGTGGTGCACGCCCGGGCACTGGCGGCAGCGGGCCGGACCCGGAGCGCGGTGAAGGCGCTGCTGCGCTCGGAGAACGATCTCGCGGCAGCCGAGGAGGGGGTGGTCGAGCCGCACCGGACCTTCTTCTTCGGTGAGGCGTCGCTCGCCCACGAGACGGCGCGCACCCTGGAGGCGCTCGGTGACCGCAGGGGCGCGATCCGGGAGTTCGGCCGCTCGGTACGGACCCGGGGCTCGGCCTTCCGCCGCACCCACGCGGTGACCCTGGGGCACCTGGGGGCGGCCCAGATGGCGCACGGGCAGGTCGAGGAGGCCTGCGTCACGTGGGGTGGGCTGCTGGACGCGATGGAGGAGGGCATCCAGTCCGGCCGGGCGGAGCAGGCGGTCGTCCAGGTGAGGCGCCTGCTGTCGCCGCTGCGTCATCGCGGGATCCCGTCGGTGACGGCGGTGTCCGAGCGCGCCAACAGCCATCTGTCGAAGCTACATTGACGGCCGAGGTCTTTCGTTCGGATCGGGTGGGGGGACGGGCATGGCGGACGTACTGGGCATCGAGCCGATCGGGACCGTGGTCGGGGGACGCCGGGAAGTCGCCGACGACCACTGGGGCGGCGTCGAGGCGGTGATCCGGCTGCGGCCGGACTTCCCGCCGGAGGTCGTGCGCGGGCTGGAGGAGTTCTCGCACCTCGTGGTCGTCTGGCACTTCGACCGGGCCGACCCCGGCGACGTGGCCCTGCACGCGAGGAGCCCCCGCGACAACCCGGCCTGGCCGCCCACCGGGACCTTCGCGCACCGCAACCACCGCCGCCCGAACCAACTCGCCACCAGCTTCCCCCGGTTGCTCGGGGTGGACGGGCTCGATCTGCGGGTGGCCGACCTGGACGCGGTGGACGGCACGCCGGTCTACGACCTGGCCCCCTACTTCACGGCGATGGGCCCGCGCGGCCCGGTCCGGGAGCCGTCGTGGCCCGGCGAGATGCTCTCGGAGTACTGGGCCGAGGACGGGCCGGGAGCGGGGCCGGGAGCGGGGGCGGGGGACGACGGAGTGGCGGACGGAGCCTGAGAGCCGCAGTCACCGCGGCACCGCAGCACCGCAGTCACCGCGTCCACCCCACGTCACCGCGTCCACCCCACGTCACCGCGTCCACCGGGGTCGCTCGGCAGCCTCAGGCGCCGGTCCGTCCGTCCACGAGCTCGCGCACGACGTCCAGATGACCGTTGTGCCGGGAGATCTCCTCGACGAGGTGGAGGACGACCCACCGGAGGTCCACGTGGGTTCCGTTCCCGAGCGGGCGCTCGGCCTTCGCGTCCAGGTCGGACGCGAGGAGCAGACCGCGGTAGCGCTCGCTCTGCTCCTCGTACGCGGCGAGCAGCTCGGGCAGGGGAACTTCGACCGCGGTCCGCATCTCGGGGTCGGGGTCGTCCTGGCTCGCCAGGGTGAGCGGGCCGGCGAGTTCCTCGCCCAGGAACATCACCTGGATCCAGTAGTACTCGACCCACCGCAGATGGCTGATCAGCCCGCACAGCGTCATCAGCGGTGAGCCCGGCAGGGGCGCCCTGCGGGCGTCCTCCGCCGATACGCCCTCGCATTTCGCCCGCGCGGTGTCACGGGCGTACTCCAGGAAGGTGATCAGCTGCGTGCGCTCGTCCCAGGCGGGAGGCGTATCGGTTCGTCGGGTCATCGGCGAAGTCTCGCCCGGGTCGACGAGACTGTCGAACGGTTAAGGGGCGAGCCCGGCCGGCGATCAGGCGGTGCGGTGCGCAGCCGGCGGTGCGGTGCGCAGCCTGCCGGGCGCGCCATGTCACCGCCGCGAGTCGGCCTGCGCGCGGGCGCGCTCGATGTCGGGAACGTGGCGCTCGGCCCATTCCCGGACGGCCCGCAGGGGGATGAGCAGGGACCGGCCGAGGTCGGTGAGGGCGTACTCGACGTGCGGGGGGTGTGCGGGGATCTCGGTACGGGAGATCAGGCCGTCGCTCTCCATCGCGCGGAGCGTCTCCGTGAGCGCCTTGGGCGTGATCCCCCTGATGTGCGCCTTGAGTTCGGTGAACCGCATCGTCCTGGAGTCGAGCGCGTTGACGACGAACACCGTCCAGCGCGCGCCGATCCGGTGCAGGACGGTGCGGCTGGGGCAGGTCGCCGCCATGACGTTGTAGGCCTTGCCCATGAGCGACTCCCGGTAGCGTTGTGGATACCGATATAAAATCTATACCGTCTCGGCCGTGACTCCTACAGATTCCGCGGTCCGTCCCTCGATGGCTCGACACGGCCGGTTCGTCACGGCGATCGCCATCGACGCGGTCGGCACCGGCGTGTTCATCCCGGTGACGATGCTGTACTTCCTGGCCGCGACCTCGCTGACGCTGGTGCAGGTGGGCGCGGCGATGACGACGGCCGGCCTGCTGGCGCTGCCGGCGGGCCCGTTGGTCGCGGGGCTGATCGACCGGTACGGCACCACGCCGATGCTGCGGGCGGCGAACCTGGCCCAGGCGCTCGGCTTCGCCGGGTATCTCGTCGTGGGGCACACCTGGCAGATCGTCGTCTGCGCATGGCTCAACAGCGCCGGGCGGGCGGTGTTCTCCGGCTGCTACGGCGTGACCGTCACGGCACTGGCCGCGCCCGGCCGACGCGAGCACTGGTTCGGCCTGCTCGGGTCCGTACGCAACCTCGGCTACGCGCTCGGCGGACTTCTCTCCGCCGTCGCCGTCGGTGTCGGCACGCACGGTGCGTACGCGGCGGTCGTGGCCGTCAACGCACTGTCGTTCCTGGCCGCGTTCGCCCTGATGCGGACCGTGCCGAACACCCGCCCGGAAACGGGCCACGATGCCTCCGGAGGCTGGCGGCGCGTACTCCGCGACCGGCGGTACCTGCCCGTCGTCGGACAGCAACTCTGCTTCGCGCTCTCGCTGTTCGCCCTCAACATCGCGATACCCGTCTATGCCGTGGACGTACTGGGCCTGCCGGGCTGGACGGCCGGGGCGGTCTTCACGCTCAACACCCTGATGGTCGGCTTCGGCCAGGCCGCCGTCCTCGGCCGGGTCGGCGGACGGGTCCGCGGTCGCGTCCTCGTCGCGGGGCACGCCTGCTTCGCCGTCGGGTACCTCCTGTTCCTCGCCGCCGACCGGGTGGCCGCCGTCGGTCCGGCGGTCGCCGTCGTCCTGCTCGGTGCGGGCAGCTACAGCCTCGGGGAGATCCTCGGCGGTCCCGTCACCTCGACGGTCGCCGCGGAGAGCGCCCCGGACGCCCTCCGCGGTCGTTACCTGGCCCTCAACCAACTCGCCGTGACCGTCGCGGGCACGGTCGCCCCGGTCGCCCTCTCCTGGTTGCTGTCCGGCGGGGCAGCGGCGATCTGGCTGACCCTGGCGGGCGTCAGCGCCCTCGGAGCGGCGCTCGCCACCGTGATGGGCAGGACGGTCCCGGCGGCAGGGCGCCGCATCGGGTCAGCCTGAGGCGGCCTTGCGGCCCGTGGTGAGGGCACGACGGCCGGACCGGACCAGGAGCGCGGTCACGGACAGGGCGACGAAGGGGACGGCGAAGCCGGCTCCGGCACCGGCCGGTCCGTCGACGAGCCGGCCGACCGCACCGGCGGAGAACGCGATGCCCGCCGCGCTCGCGGAGTTGGCCCAGGTGAATGCCTGGGTGACCACCGACCGGTCCACGACCGACGCGATGAGCGTCGAGGAGACGGCGATCGACGGTGCGACACCCGCGCCGGGCAGCAGCAGGGCGAGTCCCAGCTGCCAGGGGGTACCGGCGAGCAGCGGCAGCAACGAAGCGCAGGCCAGAAAGGCGAGGATCAGCGGGAGTTGGTCCGCGGGCCGGGTGCGCAGTCCGTACTTTCCGTGGGCCAGACCCGCCAACAGGCTTGCCACGCTCATCAGCCCGTACATCAGCCCGGCGGCCGGGGCGGCGTGGAGGTCGGCGGCGAAGGCGCTCACCGAGACCTGGGTCGAGCCGAAGAAGACCCCCAGGGCCAGGTTGACCACCAGCAGGGTGACGAAGCCCTGGGACCTGAGCCCGCTCGGGCGTGTGGCGGAAGTAGCGCCGTCCGCCCGGAGGGCGGGTCCGGCGGCGTCCGGTGCGTGCGATCGCAAGGCGGAGGGGCGCCCCGATACTGGACGTATCGGGGTGATCCCGACAACGCGGCGAGCGTGCGTGCCGGGCGTCGCCGGACAGGCGGGACTTTCGCGACACGCTTCAGCCCTGCCGTCCTCACTCGTCCGCACCGGGCGGGCGGTGGGCTCCGGGGCCGTCCCCCGCAGCGCCGCGAAGACCAGTCCGGCGCCGACGACGAGAACGCCCGCCAGCACCGTTCCGGCGGCCGGGTGCAGCCGGGTCGCCGCGAGGACCGCGAGGGCGGGGCCGAGGAGGAAGGCGGCCTCGTTGCTGAGGGTTTCGAGTGCGAAGGCCGGAGCGAGTGCGGCGTCGGCCGGTTCGGCCCCGCTGTGCAGCAGGGCCGACCAGCGGGCCGAGGAGAGCGCGCCGATCTGCGGGACCGTCGCCCCTGCGGCGAGACCGGCCGCCGTCAACGCCATGGTGGGCGCACCCGTCAGGGCCGTCACGACCAGCACCACCAGCGCCCCGGCGTGGGCGATCAGGAGGGGGACGAGTACGCGCGGCTGTCCGTACCGGTCCATGAGGCGGGCCGCTTGCGGGCCCACCAGGGCCTCCGCCACGGCGAACGAGCCCGTGACCAGACCGGCCGTCCCGAAGGACCCGGTCTCCGCGTGGACCAGCCAGACCATGCCGAGACCGGCCATGGCCACCCCGACCCGGGCGGGCGCCGCCGCCAGGAAGAAGGCCGCCGCGCCCGGGGTCCGCAGGGCCGAACAGTAGGAGGCGGCTGCCGTGGGCGGTGGTGTGGGCGGTGGTGTGGGCGGTGGTGGTGAGCCGGTGCCGGGCGCGGGGGAGGTACGACGGAACCAGTGACGCGGGGTCACGGTGAGCCTTCCGCTGCACGGTGGGACGGTCCGGGAGAGCGACCCGCGTGCGGGTGCGCTCCCCCGCCGCCAGGAGTCGTCCAAGGTGACGTCGGGCGGGCGGAGTTCAGGCCCGCTTCGGCGTCGGCTCCATCGCCGGCAGAGATGTGGAGAACGGAATGTCGGGGCGATCGGCTCCGGAAGGGAGCCGATCGGCCACGATAGCGGCCGGCTGGGCCGGACCGTGCTCGTTCAGCCGGAGAGGCGCGTGGCTGTCAGGCTCTGGGGGTCGTACTCTCCGGTGACCTCGCGCACCCCCTTCAGGAACATCTGGAAGAGAAGATGGCCCGGGGTCTGCTTCCATTCCCCGCCGACCTGCTGGGACTTGCCCGGGTTGACGCTGAAGTAGCCCTCCCGCTCGGACTTGATGCCGATGTAGCCGCCGAGGGTTCCCTCGTTCTCAGAGGCGGCGACGTGGCCGCCGATCGCCGCTTCGATGGCTGCCGGCGCGTCTCCCACAGAGGCCAGAGCCGTGTACTGCGGATCGAAGAGAAGCTCGTGCGCACCCGGCTTGAGGGTGAATTCGAGCATGCGGAAGCCGGCGTTGCTCGCCACATAGTTGTGGGCCTGCTTCTGGTCGCCCAGGTGTGTGCCCGTCGGGACGATCTGCTGCTTGGCGCCGTGCCAGTCGGCCGCCGAAGCCTTGGGATTGTCCCGGACCCATGCCTCGGTGCGGGCGCGCGGACTGTCGATGTCGCTCTCCGCACCCGCCCACGCCAGCACCGCGTCAGCCTCGGCGCTGCTCATTCCTCGATAGAGCTTCAGCTCCCCGGACCCCTGTGGCTTGGCGGCCAGATCACGGAGAAGGTCGGAGGCGATTCCGCCGACGATGTCGGTGAGCGTGCGGGGCTTGGGCTTCTTGCCCTTCTTGGAAGTCGCCTTGTTCTTCATGGCGGCCCGCTTGCCATCCATGACGGCCCCTTTGCCTCCACCCTCCCTCTCCCAGAAGGACTGCTTGAGCACGTCCTGCACGTCGTCCCCCTGCGGATAGGCGACCCGCTGCACGGTGGACGAACCGGACAGCACGTGGGAGGAGTCGGTGCTGCGCTGCACGCTGAAGTCGGACGCGGGCTGTGCCGCCAGGACGCGGTGCGCGTTGGCCTCGGCCTCGCGCTCGAACCGGTCCGAGGGGTCCGAGACCTTGAGGCCGCCGCCGTTGTCGGTCCCGGCGACGGGACCCTGGCGCTGCTGGATCACGTGGGTGAGTTCGTGGGCGAGGGTGTGCCGGTCCGTGCCGCCGTCACCGACGACGATGTGGTTGCCGGAGGTGTACGCACGCGCGCCCACCTCGGCCGCGGACGCCTTGGCGACGCTGTCGGTGTGGAGGCGTACGTCGGAGAAGTCCGCCCGGAGCCGGCTCTCCATGTCGGTGCGGACGGAGGCGTCGAGGGGGCGCCCCGGAGTGCGCAGGACGTCGTGGACGGTGGACCGCTGCACCGCGGGTTGCGCGGCATGCTCGGTCTGCTGGTGCCCGCAGCCGTCCGAGTGCTCGTGCTGCTCCTGGGCCCAGGAGTGGCCGGCCTCGCGGAGCATCTGCACGACCGCCGCGTTGCCCGCACTGACCTGCAACGCCGCCAAGCCCACGGCAGGCCCCGACGTTCTCCCCGGAGCGGCGGGCCGGTGGGAGGACGAACGCGACCGCTGATCGGCCTTCTGCGCCGAGCCGTCGCGGGATTGCCTGGAAGTCACACGCTCACCTTTCGAGAGCCGGATCAACTACCGAACTTCGCAGCCTGGTCGCAGCCTCGGCAGAGAACCCGACAGGAGCAGATCGAGGTCGTGGACACCAGGGTACGAGTCGAAGGACCACAGCTCTCGTCCTGGCCGGTTCGGACTCCGGCATGAGGACGAACTCCTGCGCATTCCGGCCCCGTTCGCATGCGGGGAAGCTGCGCGGACCCCCGACACGAGCGAGCGGCCGGTACCGAAGTGCACCTGTGGGGAGCCCTGTTACGCGGTGCGCGACGAGCTCCCGAGCTTTCCCGCCTTCACACCCGCCACGAACGACCCGAACGAACCGACGGAGAACGAGAACCGGACCGCTCACATCCTTGGAGTCACGGACAGGTACGACGACGCACGCCACGGCAAGATTGACAGCGACCTCGACACAGTTGCCACCGTTGTCGCTGTACGAAGAGGTGAACCAACGGGGGGATTCTGTCGTCGTCACGGGGACACCCTCTCGCCGCACGCGATCGTGACCGCACGGGGCCCGCGAGACCCGAACGAGCCTCTGGCGTACGACAGTAGGCCGCACATCCGCTCCCCCGCGAGACGAAAATCCGCCCGACCAAGTGGTGGGGTCGATGGAGTTGGTGGCGCCTGAGCAGCTGTTCAGGTCGTCGCGGCGAGTGCCGGAAGATTGCGGCCCTCTCGGGCGTTGGCTGTACGTATGAAAATCAGCGAGGCTTCCAGAGTCAGCGGCGTGAGTGCGCGTTCGTTACGGCACTACGAGGACGAGGGCTTGATCGTCCCTGGCCGTTTCAGCAACGGGTTCCGCGACTACTGCCAGTCCACCATCGACCGGGTGCTCGTCATCCGCTCGCTGCTCGAGTCCGGGCTGCCGGTGCGGCTGATCAGGGACGTCCTGCCCAGCCTCACCGACGGCTCCGATGCCGGAACCGACGTGGTGTGCGCGGAATTCCTCCACGAGGTACAGAACCATCGCGATCGGCTCGCTGCCCGCATCGCCGTTCTCAGCGATCAGCAGGCGTCACTCGACGCCTACCTGCGCGAGGCCCGCCGTACTGATCTCTGAACAGCCGCTTGACCTTGACGTAAGTGTCAGGTTCGTACGTTCGGTGCATGGAGATCGACAAGCAGCAGAACACCGTCCGGCAGACCGTGCGAGCACTGGTCCAGCACACGCACCGGGGACCGGAGGACCTGACTCTCACGACTGATCACCGCCGTCCCGCCCCGGGGCCCGGCGAGTACCTGATCCGCGTCGGCGCCGCCGGGGTCAACTTCGCCGATGTCATGCAGACCCACGGCACCTACGGAGGAGGCCCGCAGGCACCTTACGTGGCGGGCTTCGAGGCCGCCGGCGAGATCGTGGGCATCGGCCCGGACGTCGGGACTCCGCTGCGGCTCGGCACTCACGTCGTCGGAGCCGGGCCGGGCGCCTTCGCGCAGTACATGACCATGCCGGCCGCGGGTGTACTTCCCGTGCCGTCCGGCTGGAGCGACGCCGAAGCCCTCGGCCTGGTGCTGAACTGGGCGACCGCCTTGGCGGCACTGAAGCCGCTGGGCGAAATCAAGGCGGGTGAGGTGGTGCTCATCCATGCTGCGGCCGGAGGCGTCGGGCAGGCCGCCGTCCGCCTCGCCCGCCAC
Organism: Streptomyces sp. NPDC002690; assembly: GCF_053592415.1. NCBI lineage: Bacteria > Bacillati > Actinomycetota > Actinomycetes > Kitasatosporales > Streptomycetaceae > Streptomyces > Streptomyces sp. NPDC002690. The sequence goes on from NZ_JBSFVR010000048.1 coordinate 14,366, forward strand.
TACGGCGCACGCGTGATCGCCACGGCCTCGCCCAGGAAGCATCGCTCCGTCACAGCGCTCGGCGCCGACGAGGTGCTGGACAGCCGACGTCCCGATCTGGCCGAGGAGATCACCCGCCTGACCGGTGGTGTCGATCTGGTCCTGGAATCGGTGGGACGGGCCACGTTCAAGACCAGCCTGTCCGTCGCCAAAGCCTTCACCGGACGCATCGTCGTGTTCGGCGCCGCCTCCGGCGATGCCACCCTCACCACCCAGGACCTGGTTTTCACCCACCAGGTCCAGGTCAAGGGTCTGCACATCGGTGCACTGGCGGTCGCGGCCCCCTCCCTCTACCAGTCGTTGCTCGTCGAGATCGAGGCCCTCATCGCCCACGGCGTCTACCCGCCCGGCACTCCGCAGGTGCACCCCCTGGCCGAAGGACCGGCAGTGCTCCAGCAAGTCGGAGCGGGCCAGACCCAGGGCAAGCTGGCCCTCGATCCCTGGCGCTGAGGGTCCCCGAGGGGGTTGCCCCGGCGCCGAAGTGTCAGACCGCGCCGAACCCGCCGGCCTTCACGCCCGCCACGAACGACGTGAACGAACCGGCGGAGAAGCCCAGAACCGGGCCACCGGAGATCTTGGAGTCACGGACGGGTACGACGTCGTACGCCACGGCGAGGTTGGCGGCGACCTCGACGCAGTTGCCACCGTTGTTGCTGTACGAGGACGTGAACCAACGGGGAGACTCGGACACCACGGAACACCCTTTCGCCGCACGCGATCGTGACCGCGCGGGGCCACGCGAGACCCGAACGAGCCTCTGGCGTACGACAGTAGGCCGCACACCCGCACGCCGACGAGACGAAATCCCGCCCAACAGGAGGCCCCACCGCGCGTCGCGCGGTGGGGCCTCCTTCTGCCTGATGCGGTTGACCCGGCGCCGAGGGATCAGACGGCGCCGAATCCGCCGGCCTTCACGCCCGCCACGAACGAGGTGAACGAGTCGACGGAGAGGCCCAGAACCGGGCCATTGGAGACCTTGGAGTCACGGACGGGTACGACGTTGTGCGCCACGGCAAGGTTGGCGGCGACCTCGACACACTGGCCACCGTTGTTGCTGTAGGAAGACGTGAACCAACGGGGGGACTCGGACGTCATGGGGTGCCCTTTCGTGCCTTTTCAATCATGGCCACCGATGCTGATTGAGACAGCGCTTCGGCCTGTAGCTGATGGTAGGCCACCAACTGTGGTAGCACGGAGGCCGTTTCACGCTCCAGGTGCCCCCGCATCTGGGACTCCGCGTAGGCCATCACGGACAGGTCCGCCAGCGTGAGCAGGCTCATCGGGAGGTCGAACGGACGGCGCTCGCCCATGTCGTAGGGAGCGATGTGGAGCACCGTGTTCGGCAGTTCCGCGAACTCGACGAGGTGCGTCAACTGCGCGTCCATCACCTCGGCCCCTCCGACCTGCCTGCGGATGCAGCTCTCGTCCATCACCACCATCGTCATGGGCGGACGGGACCGCACCAGCGCCGCCTGCCGTTCCGCCAGGAACGTCACGCGCTCGTCCGCCTGCTCGGGCGTGATGACACCCCTGCGCACCGCGCTGTCCGCCAGCACCCGCGCGTACTCCGGCGTCTGCAACAGGCCGGGGACGATTCCCACCTCGAACAACCGGATCTCCACCGCCCGCCCTTCATAGGCGACAAACTCGGGGAACCCCTCCAGCAGCACGCCGTGCCGGATCTCGCGCCACTCGTTCTCGAACGACTCCGCCGAGCCGGCCGTACCGAAAACAGCGTCGAGTTCCCGTGAGAAACGGAGAGTTGGCGGTTTGCGAGCAGTTTCAACCGCGGAAATATGCTGACTGGAATATGACAGATGGGACGCCAACTCCTCTTGGCTCCACCCGCGCCTCTCCCGTGTCCGTCGGATACGCGCACCGTATGCCGCGCGCGGGCTGGCTTCCGGGTTCAACTCCAAGCGGTTGACCATGCCGTGGACTCCTCTTCCTTCCAGTCTTGCTAGTTGAAGGGAAGTTGACTGTAGGACACCCTGAGGACCCCGCGTAGTGGATTCGCTACAGAGAGGAGCGAAAGGTGTCCGGAGAGAACGTCCGTCCGAATGTCAGGTGTTTCCAGACCCCCGAACTCGGCGCGGTCATGGTCGACACGAGCCGTCAGGACCGTGTCGGCGAATTCCGTGGACTCTCCGGCCCCTACTGGGCCATACGCCCTCTCGCCGGCGGCCTCGAATGGGAGGCGGCGCCCCAGCACGTACGCCCGGCGAGCCCCATGGAGCGGCTGCGGGCGGAGAACGCCCGCTGCAACGCCCGTAGTCGGGGCGAGACGCTCTGACAGGGCGGGCACGGCCGGGCACGCGGCGCAGGGCGGACGCGGACCCCGTGCCGGACCACCGCCGACCCACCGGCAGCAGGACCACACCCCGAGCTACGAGAGGCCGACCTCATGCGGCACTGGCAGACCAAGGCGGAACAACTCGCCACCGACACCGTGGACCCCGTGTCCCGCTGGCTCCCGCCGGTGGCGCGGGTACCCCGTCACCGGCTGGTGCCCCGCTGGTGGGAGCCCGACGGGACGGGGGCCTGGTCGCTGCGCGACGGGGCGAGCGACCCGGCGGCCTGGGCCGAAGCGGCGTACGCCGACCGGTCGTTGGTGACCCGGGTGGGCGGCTTGCACGCCGACCACGCCACGCCCGAGGATCGTCCGGAGGGTCTGCCCACGTCCTCGGCGACGCTGCCGAGCCTCACCGTCCGGATGCTCCGGTACGCACGGCTCGGGGACGGGCTTCCGCTGCTGGATCTCGGCACGGGGGCGGGCGGGCTCACCGCGTACGCGTCGTTCCGCGTCGGGGACAAGCAGGTCACGAGCCTGGACGTGGACCCCTATCTCTCCGCCGTGGCGGGTGAGCGGCTCGCGGGGCTCGGGTACCACCCGACGATGCTGACGGCCGACGCGACCGAGCACGTGCCGGGTGCGTACGAGCGGATCGTGTCCACGGTCGGACTGCCACCCGGCCCCGGGCTCCGCCCGGTGCTCGCCGCGCTCGTGCCCGGCGGGCGGCTCGCGATGACCCTGGCCCGTACGACCCTGGTCGTCACCGGGTGGAAGCGCGCCAACGGGGACGTGGTGGGCCGGGTCGAGCGGGAGATGGCCGGGTTCATGGAGGCCCGGTCGGGCGACGACTACCCGGCGGGTCGCACGGATCTGTTGGCCCTCGCCCACGAGGCGGAGGGGGACGACGTCAGTACGGGCCGCTACCCGGTGGTGGACCTGGCGAACGCCTGGGAACTGCGGTCCATGCTGGAGATCACCGCACCGGGTGTGGAGCTCGGATTCGGCACCCGGGGCGCGACGCGCACCGCGTACCTGGTGCATCCGGACGGCTCGTGGGCCCGGGCGTCCGCCGACGCGGCCGACCCGCCCACCGTGCACCAGAGCGGTCCCCGGCGTCTGTGGGACGTGCTGGAACGCCTGCGGAACCGGCTCAACACGGAAGGCTCGCTGCCGTTGCTCGGGGCGCGGGTCCTCATCACCCCGGACGGGGTGGTCCACCTGTCCCGGGGGGCGTGGCACACCTCCCTCGGCGCCCGATGAGCACCGGACGGCAGGGGCCGGAGGTACCGGAGACGCCGAAGGGCCCGGACGGACCGGACGGACCCGCGCACCCCGTGAACCGTTGCCCCGCCACCGCTCTGATGCCTCCCCCGGCGCAGGTCACGGGTGTGGCGGCTGCCCCCGGCTCGCCCCCCGAGGGCGGATCCGGGCGGCGGCTCCGCTGCGAGCTGGCGGAGCACCACACGGCCGAGCACGCCGAGTTGCTGTGGGACGACGACCGGCTCGGCGGCGGGCTCTGGGTGCGCTGGACCGAGAACCGCATGTACCGGGTGATGCTGTTCTGGTGCACGCACTCCGACGAGTCCGTCGGCGAACCCGGCGACGCCTGCGGCCTCTTCGACGACCATCCGTCCGCCCACTCGTGGCTGATCATCGACACCACCGAGGACGCCCCTCCCGAGCTTCCGCCCCAGCGCGGCGAACCGCCGTCGACACCTGCGGGGTAGTCCGGGCGGCGGCGGGCGGCTACGCCGTAACGGCCGGGAAGAGGCGCTGCACGGCCGCGACGATGGCCGCCCGGCGAGCGGCGAGGAAGGCCGCCCGCTCGTCCGGGTCGGTGGGCGTCAGGTCCGGTTGTCCGACCCAGGACATGGCGAGCTGGTTGACGAACATCAGGATGTCGGCGGGGTCCCACACCGGATCGAGGTGGCCCGCCTCCTGCGCCGCGCGCAGTTGCCCCGTCTTGTGGCGCACGGTCGCCTGCATGGGGTCGTCCGGCTCGGGCGGGGTTCCGTCGGCCAGTTCGAGCCGTCCCCAGTTCATGAGACGGAGGCGGTCGGGGTGGGCCGCGAAGTAGTCGTGGACGCGTCCGGCGTAGCCGGGGAGGTTGGCGGGGTCCAGGCGGGTGGCCCCGGCGACCGCCGCGAGTTCGTCGGCGGCGATGGTCGCGTAGAGCTCTTCCTTGCTGCGGAAGTGGGCGTACAGGCGTTCCTTGCTGGTCCGCGCCCCTTTGGCGATGCGCTCGATCCGCGCCCCCGCGATTCCGTACCGGGAGAACTCCGCCGTTGCCGCAGCGACGATGCGGTCGCGGGTGGAGTCGGTGCCGGTGGGAGGAGCCATGGCCCCAATCTACCTGGCCACCCCTCGGCCGAACCGTTTGGTTTGCCGCGCCTCCAGGACGGGCGTACGGTAAAACCGAACAGTTTGGTTTGGTCGGCACGAATCCTATGAACCAGAAGGAGCAGATCGTGGAGACAAGGAAGCTGGGCAGCCAGGGCCTGACCGCCGCGGCGGTCGGTTACGGCGCGATGGGCACCGCGGTCGGTTACGGCCCCACTGACGACGCCGAGTCGATCGCCGCGATCCGTCGCGCGCACGAGCTCGGGGTCACCCACTTCGACACCGCGGAGATGTACGGCTGGGGCGAGGGCGAGAAGCTGCTCGGTCACGCGCTCGCGCCGATCCGGGACGAGGTGACGATCGCGACCAAGTTCGGCCTCACCGAGTCGTTCGGCCAGGACTCACGGCCCGAGCACATCCGCGAGGTGGTCGAGAACAGCCTGCGCAACCTCGCGATCGACTCGATCGACCTGCTCTACCAGCACATTCCCGACCCGCGCGTCCCCGTCGAGGAGGTCGTCGGCGTGATGAAGGAGCTGGTCGACGCGGGCAAGGTCGCCCACCTCGGCCTCTCCAACGCCGACGAGGACACCATCCGCAGGGCCCACGCGGTGCACCCGGTCTCGGTCCTGCAGAACGAGTACTCGATCTTCGCCCGGGGCTCCGAGGCGCTCTTCCCCGTCCTGGAAGAACTCGGCATCGGGTTCGTCGCCTACTCGCCGCTCGCGCGCGGGTTCCTCAGCGGTGCGGCGAAGCCGCGTGACGCGTACGACGCGAACGACTTCCGCCGGCGGCTGGCCTGGTGGGCGCCGGAGAACTTCGGCGCGAACACGGCCATCGCCGACGGACTCGCGGCGTTCGCCCGGTCCAAGGGCATCAGCCTCGCGCAACTGGCCCTGGCGTGGCTGCTCGCGAAGCGGGAGTACATCGTCCCGATCCCCGGCTCGCGCAACCCCGACCGGGTGGCTCACAACATCGCCGCGGCCGACCTGGCGCTGACCACCGAGGACCTCGCCCGCATCGACGCCCTGGCCCCCGAGGGCGGAATCGGTGGCCGGCTGGGCTGACACCGCCTCTTCGGTCTCCACCCCTAAGGGCTGTCCCGTAATCCGTGGTGGATCAGTGCGCGGCGTCAGATGCGGTGCACCGCAAGGCGGAGGAGCGTCCGCATACTGGATGTATGTGGACGTTCCGACAACGCGGCGAGGTGCCGTAGCTGTCGTCGCGCACCCACCAGGGATTGCGGGACAGCCCTTAGGTGCGATACCCGTGATTCAGGTTGTTTTCCGGCTGGTCGAAGTCATCACGTAGGTGTTCCCGACATCGGGATCGCCGTAGAAGAAGAACAGCTTCAGCTCGTGGTTCTGATCGCGGTCCACGTAGAAGGTCCACGCATATGTCGATGGGGGTTCGGCAGGCGAGGTGTCGGGGGCCGTCGCGGTGGAACGGCTCTCCGCTCGGGTCCGGGCTTTCAGCGTGACTCGGACGACTTGTCCGCCGTTGTCGTCGGTCAGTTGCCAGGTCCCCGTACCGGAGAGGCGCCAGCCGTCCTCGAAGTCGAAGTCCTGCCCGTCGAGCTTTTCGAGAAGAGCCGTTCCGTCCTTGCGAAGCACCACGTGGGTTCCCTCGACGTTTTCCCAGCCCCCAGCGACTTCGGCCGCCGTGGTGTCGTGGATCCCTGTTCCCTCGAAGTACTGATAGGGGCCGGCGCACGCAGTCAGAGCAGCCAAAACCACCATCAAGCCACCGAGGGTCGCTCCCCACGCACGTAGCCTGCTTCCGCCCGCCACCAGGACCTCCCGCGTTCAGCCCCTATCGGCCAACCGATAGGAGTGGGCCGTGGAGAGACACCTTGTCAGATAAATTGAACGTGTTCAACTCTACGATGGGAGGGGTGGCGCGTACCAGCTCCGGCTCGCGCATCCAGCGCCGCCCGCAGCCGCCGATGAGCACCGTGAACAACGCTTTGGACACACGCTTCAGCGGCGACGAACCCGTCCGGCGGAGGCGCTCGACCGCCGGGCTCACGGGGTGCGCATCAGGTTGCGGAGACCGGCGACGAGGGCCGGGACGTCGCGTTCGACCTGGGCCGGGGCCGACACCGGGGCCGCGTCCGGGTCGGCCGGTTCCGGCGTCTGGTGTGCGGTGCGGCAGGGGGCGCAGAGGCCGTCCGGGAGCGCTTCGGCACGGGCGGGGCGTCCGCAGTCGGTGCATTCGACCAGGAGCCCGCGTACCGGAGCGGCGGGGGCGCCCGGTGCCGGGACCGGCGGCGGGGTGGGGGTCGCGGACAGACGGGGAGGCATCTTGTCGGTGAGGCGACGGCGCACCAGCCCGACGGGCGAGCCGACTTGCTCGGGAAGCCCGGCGGTGAGCGCCGACGTCAGATACCCGGCGCTGACACCCCGCGCGAACCAGGCGGCGGCGAGCGGCTCCAAGACCTCGCAGTCAGCGGCGGAAAGCGTCAAGCGTGGATCACGGCGGCCCAGTTCGGCCAGGGCGACGTAGGCGGGAGAGGGGCCCGCGACAGCGGCCGGAGGAGCATCGACAACCGCAGGAGCGGCAGCCGAAGGAGCGACAACCGCAGGAGCGGCAGCCGGAGGAGCAGCCGCGTCCGGGGTACGTTCCGGCTGGTTCGAGCCCGATGCGGCCGGAGTGCTCCCTTCCAGCGGCCCTCCCGAAAGCTCTGGTCGGTCCGGGACCGGAGACCGGCCCGGGGGCGCCTCGGCGGTGCGCTGCCGGGGAACCACCGGTTCGGGACGCGGTTCGGGACGCGGCTCGGGACACGGTTCGGGACGCGGTTCGGGACGCGGTTCGGCAGGATGCGCGACAGGCTGCTCCGGCGCGGCGGCGGCCTCCGCGTCGAGCCTGGCGGTCCACCACTCGTTGTCGTGGGCCGTACGCGACCAGAAGGTCAGCGTCACCCACCGGCACGCGCCGCCCCCCTCCGCCTGCCTGCGTACGCGCCGCAGGTGCCCGGCCACACCGAGCGCCCGCAAGGCGGTGCCGATGGCCATCTGGCCGTACAGGGGCAGGTCCTTGGCCAGCGACTTGATGTCCATCGCCGCACCGTCGGGCAAGTGGTCGACATAGGCGGCGACATACCGCTCACGCTCCTTCAGGAACGCGAAATCCTGCGGTCCGGGCGCGACTTGGCCGGACACGGACTGCTTGCCGTAGCCGGTGTTGGCCCGGCGGTACGGGCGCGAAGCTGCGGGCGCGGGCAGGGCGGGGCTAAAGTGCTTGGTAGCCACGAGATCGTCTTTCTTTTGGGTGCGATCTTTGGTGAGACCCCGGCCTGGTGCGACAACACCGCGTCGGGGTCGATTCGTTGAGGGCACCGTAAGCATGCGTGACTCTCCGCCGCAACTCGCTCACCATTAGTCATATTTGGTGGCCGTGACGGGGTGGGAGGGAGGTGGGGAGGTTTCCTCAAACCCCCCTACCTACCTCCCGGATGAACAACACCGCTCGAATCCCGGACCTCGCATCCCGACCCCCGAATCCCGAAGCTCAAGCGTCGGCCCGCGCACCTCCGCCGGTCCCTCGAACGAGTGATGGACCCACGACGAAGCTCGAACCCCGAGACCCGAGACCCGAATTCCGGCACCCGAGACCCGAACTCCGAGACCCGAACTCCGAGTTCCGGGACCGGCACCGCGCCCGGAACCGACGGCCGAAGGCCGACGACCGGGCCGACCAGCCCGCCAGGCCGATGCCGTCCCGGTCACCCGCCGGGCCGATGCCGCCCCTGTCACCCGCCGGGCGTGACCGCCGGGGCGCCGGCCGGGGCCGGTACCGACTCCGTGGGCCGGACCCGCCGGTGGTCGCGTACCAGCAGACAAGCGAGGGCTCCGGCCAGCACCACGGCGACCGGGAGCACGGTGGCGACAGGCATGGTGGCGACGAACGCCGCTTTGTACGTGAGCCCGTTGGCCAGTTGGGCCGCCAGCCGGGTCTGCAGCAGAGCACCGACCGCCGCCGCACCGACCACGGAACCGATCTGACGGAACGTGCTGTTGACGCCCGAAGCGGCACCGGCCAGCGCGGGCGGGACGTTCCGCATCGCCTCGGTGGACATCGGGGCGACCACGCAGCCGACTCCCAGGCCGGTGACCACGGTCGCCGGTACGAACGCGTACCAGGGCGTGGCCGCCCCCGCGATCAGCGCGATCATGACCATCCCCGTGGCATAGAGCGTCAGTCCAACCATCAGGAGGTACTTGCCTCCCATCCGGTCGGAGAGCCGTCCGGCGAACGGGCCGATGGTCATCGACACCAGCGAGGACGGGGCGAGCACCATTCCGGCCTTGATCGCGCTCAGGCCCAGCACCGACTGGAGATAGAGGTTGAACGGCAGCACCAGCCCGATCATGGCGATCGACACCAGGGCGACGAGCACGGTCATGACGGTGTAGTTGCGGTCACGGAAGAGCGCGAACGGAACCAGGGGCTCCCGGTCCTGCCTGCCGCGCTGATGGAGCAGAAAGCCGGCCACGAGCGAGGCTCCGGCGGCCAGCAGCGCCCAGACGCCGGGACCCCAGTGGTAGCGCTCCCCCTCCTGGAGCCCGAAGGCCAGGCAGAACAGAGCCGCCGTCGCGATGGTTACGCCCACCACGTCGAGACGGTGCCTGCGGCCGGGCCGCAGGTCGGGGACCACCAGGAAGGTGAGGACGAGGGCGGCCAGGCCGACGGGCACGTTCACCAGGAAGATCCAGCGCCAGCCGGCCACGGAGACCAGGACGCCGCCCACCGTGGGTCCGGAGAGGGTGGCGAAACCGGCGACCATGCCCCAGATCCCCATGGCCGTTCCACGCCGGGCGGCCGGGAAGACCGAGACGATCAGGGTCGTCGTCTGCGGTACGAGCAAGGCGGCACCGAGGCCCTGGACCACACGGGCGGCGATCAGCTGGACGGGGTCCTGCGCCATCGCGCAGGCGACGCTCGCCAGAGTGAAGACCACCACCCCCGAGGCGAAGAGATCGCGCGGCCCGAACAGGTCGCCGAGTCGGCCCGCGGTGATCAACGACACCGCCAGGACCAGCGCGTAGCCGCTGACCACCCAGAGGGTCTGGTCGAGCGAGGCACCGAGCCCGTCGATCATCTCCGGGATGGCGATGTTCACGATCGTCAGGTCCAGCAGGGTCATGAAGAAGCCGAGGGAGAGCGTCACGAGGACTGCCCACGGGTTCGCGCGCCAGGTCCGCACGGGGTCCACCCCTTTCACCGGGGGCCGTCCCGGCATCTCCGGAGGCCCACCCCGAACCTATTCCAGCCAACTAGATACATCAATACAGATACATCAAGATTGATGCATCCAGATGGATGTAATGTGGGGGCATGAACGGAGTCGAGCTGTTCCTGCTGGGCCGAACCTTGATGAAGATCGGCGAAGAGGCCATGCCGGAACCGGAGGGCGGCAGTGGGCGCCACCCCGGCTCCGTACGGTCCGTACTGATCGTGGCGAGCGACATCGCCGCCCGTCCGGACAGCGCCGTCGGCGAGATCGCCGCGCGTACCGGCCTGCCGCAGAGTCAGGTGTCCACCGCCGTGGCCCGCCTCAAGGACACGGGCGCGATCACGACGACGCCCGACCCGGCGGACCGTCGCCGCATGCTGGTCCGGCAGTCCGCCGTCCCCTCCGACCGGGTGACGGAGGTGCGGGCGACCACGATCGACGACGCGCTCGCCAGGGCGCTCGGCGCCGACGCCCCGGAGCACATCCAGGAAGTCTCCGACGCCCTGGCCGTGCTCGCCAGGCACCTGACCCCGCAGGCGCTGGCCAACCTGCGTCCGTAGTGCGGGAGGCCGGGCCGTCGGGCACCGCGCCGACCGGCCCTGGGGCGCGTTTCGAAGGTGACGCCGTCCGCCCGGCGGGCGGGTCCGGCAGCGCCCTACAACCAGCCCTTGGCCGCCGCGATCCGTACCGCGTCCGAGCGGTTGCGGGCGGCGGTCTTCTGGATGGCGGTGGAGAGGTAGTTGCGGACCGTCCCGTGCGAGAGATGGAGGGCGGCGGCGATCTCCGCGTTGGTGGAACCGTCCGCCGCGGCGCGCAGCACGTCCCGTTCGCGTTCGGTCAGCGGGTCGGCACCCTCCGCGAGCGCGGCGGCGGCAAGGGCGGGATCGATGACGCGCTCTCCGGCGATCACCTTCCGTACCGCTGCCGCGAGTTGGGCGGCGGGCGCGTCCTTCACCAGGAAGGCGTCGGCGCCCGCCTCCATCGCGCGGCGGAGGTAACCGGGACGGCCGAAGGTCGTGACCACCACGATCTTCACGGACGGGAGTTCGCGGCGCAGCACCCCGGCGGCCTCGATGCCGGTCATGCCGGGCATCTCGATGTCCAGCAGCGCCACGTCGACGGCGTGCGCGCGGGCGGCGTCCAACACCTCGTCGCCACGCGCCACCTGGGCCACCACCTCGATGTCGGGTTCGAGCCCGAGCAACGCGGCGAGGGCCTCCCGCACCATGGACTGGTCCTCGGCGAGGAGGAGTCGGATCACGCTCTCGCTCATTCCGGCGATTTTAGTGCCCCTCCCGGCCGGCTTCGCCCCCTCGCGCCGGGGTGCGGCGGCGAGCGCCCTCGATCCGGGGTGGGGCCGTCCCGGGCCCGCCCCTGGCCACCGAGGGACCGGGCCACCCTGGCGACCGGGCAACCCGAGTGACCGGGCGGGCGAAGGACCAAGGGGCCATCTTCAGGCAGTCCTCCGTGCCCGGGATTCTGCCCCTTCGACCGTTCCATGACCCGGCCAGTGGCGGTAGGGACATGACGGGGTCTTTTGCAGGGATCTCCTTTCGTCATCGAGTGAGAGGTGCAGGGTGCGAGACACGGGCCAGCGGCCGGAGCGGCATGAGGTACGGCGACAGCCGCGGAGCAACCCGCCGCTGCGGTCCGGGAGCAGTACCGGTGGTGGCGGCGCGGCGGCGCGGGAAATGCGGGACATCCAGCGTCGCGGCGGGAACGCCGCGGCGACCCGTGTGGCGACGCAGCGGGCCGCGGCGCGGCAGGACATGGGAGAGCCGCGGAGCTCGGCGACAGCACAACACCCGGAATCGCGGCACACCCCGGTGGAGCCGCAGATCGCGGTGGTGCAGCGCATGGAGAGCTCGTCGTCGGCCAACCAGCCGGGCGGATCGGGAGAGTTCGACACCACCGAGGCCGACCGGGCACTTCTGCGCGCCTACCGGGAACAGACGCAACTCAGCGAAGTCCAGCGGCTCTTGGACGAGCTGCTGCCCTATCTGGACCGAGTCGCCATCACCGACACCGGCCCGGGCGGGCGGGGCGGCAACACCGTCAGGGCGGGGGACGACAGATACCAGGTCACCTTCGGAGGGGCCGACCTGGACCAACGCGACCGCATCGCGACCCTGGTCCACGAGCTGACGCACGTCGGGGTACAGGAGGCGTACGACGCGGACATGCTGAACTACTCGGCACCCCCGCTGGGCGACGAGGCCCGGGCGCGGATGGAGAGGGAAACGCCAGGGCGCGAGGAGGACGTCCAGAACGCACGCATGGGCCAGCTCCCCGTGTCTCAGCGCATGGAGTTCATGGACCACGTCATGGACGGCGCCACCCGCCTCGCCGCGGCACTTCCCACGTCGGGTCTCAGCCCGGACGTCCAGGAGCCGCTCAGGGAGAAGCTGCTGAACCACATGCGTCCGCGGCCCTATCACGAGTACGACGGTGTGCTGTCGCACGCCCTGGTCCTGTGTGACACGTACAACGCCGACACGTCGTCGGAGTTCTACAAGCTGTTGAGCAGGCTGGTCCAGCAGGCCGCGGGCTGGCGCAATGCGGGCACAGTAAGCCTGCCCGCACCCGGTGCCGGAGCCGGTGCCGAAGCCGGAGCAGGCCGGAGGCGCGAGCTCGCACAGAAGGCGCTTGCCATCCTCAAGAAGCTGAAACCGCGCCGCGGCTGACTCGATCTTCCACCTCGGGGCCGGCCCAGGGGCTGAACGGAGCTCCGGCCCCGGACCATGAACGACGTGCTGAAGCACGTTTCGAAAGTCCCGCCCGCCCGTCCGCCCGTCCGTCCGTCTGCCCGGCCGGCCGGACTACGCCACTTCCGAAGCACGCTTCAGGGACGCGTCCCCAGCGGGACGCTCAGGGTGAGCCGGAAGCCCCGGCCGGTGTCGGCCGGGCGGGCGGTGAGGGTGCCGTCCACGGCGGCGAGGCGTTCGCGGAGCCCGGTGAGCCCGTTGCCGGGGGTGATGCCCGCCCCGCCCCGGCCGTCGTCCGCGACGGTGAGTTCCAGGAACCGTCCGGCGAGGGTCTGCCGGGGCGTGAGGTCGATGGCGCAGGTCTTGGCCCCGCTGTGGCGTACGACGTTGGTGACGGCTTCCCGCAGCCCCCAGGCGAGGGCCTCCTCGGAACCCTCGGGCAGGGCATCCGGGGCCGGGGTGGCGGTGGGAACCTCCACGGCGATGCCCGCCGCCGCCAACGCGGTACGGGCTCCGGCGAGTTCGCCGGCGAGGGTGAGCCGGCGGTAGCCGGTGACGGCGTCGCGTACGTCCGCCAGGGCCTGCCGGCTGACCTGCTCGATGTCGGCGACCTGTTGGGCCGCCTGGTCCGGATGGCCGGGGAGCATCCGCCCGGCCAGCTCGCTCTTCAGGGTGATCAGCGAGAGCGAGTGGCCGAGCAGGTCGTGCAGATCACGGGCGAGCCGCAACCGTTCCTCGTTGGCCGCGAGTTGGGCGACGGTGGCGCGGGCCTCGCGCAGTTCGACCGTCGTACGGACCAGCTGTCTTACGCCGGTCATCGCGAAGCCGACGAGCAGCGCGGGCGGGATCAGGGCGACGATCAGCCCTCGCGCCCCGTCACCACCGATCGCGAGGCCGAGCCCCACCATCAGGGCGGTCACCGCCGGGATCAGCCAGGCCGCGGCCCGCAGCCTCAGGCAGGCGCCGACGGAGACGCTGACGTAGACGAAGAGCACCAGCCAGGGAAGCCCGAGCGTCAGGCTGAGGACGGTCGCCAGTACGGTCAGCACGGCCAGCGTCACCGGCACGGTGAGGAGCCCCACCGCCCGGGCCGGAATCGGGGACCGGGAGGTGTAGCGGAAGACCAGGCGGAGGTAGACGCCGACGAACACGGCCAGTCCGAGGGAGCCGAGCACCGTGCCCCACCCGGTGTGGCCGCCGTCGGCGAGGTCCTTCACCGGGGCGCTCATGAACGCCAGCCAGATGCAGATCCAGAGCAGCTTCATGCCGATCTGGCGGCGGTTGACCGGCGGGCGCCCGATGCCCACCCAGGTGTCGTCGTCGCTCACGCCTTCAGGGTGTCCTTCCGGTAGAGCCAGGCCGCGCTGCCCGCGAAGACCACGAAGTAGGCGCAGAGCAGGAGGACGTCCCGGGCGTGCGGGGCGTGTCCGGTCTCGATGACCTGGCCCAGCGCAGCGTACGCGTGGGTGGGCAGCCAGCGGGAGATGTTCTGGAGCCAGTCGGGGAAGGTGGAGGCGGGCATCCAGAGTCCGCCGAGGATCGAGAGACCGAAGTAGATGATCATCGTGATCGGGCGGACCGCGTCACCGCTGGCCAGGTAGCCGATGGCCACCCCGAGGGCGGCGAAGACGAGCGATCCGGCCCAGATGACCCCGGCCAGCGCGAACCACTGCCACACCTCCTGCCGTACGCCCTTGACCCCGGCGGCCACCACGAACACGACCACGATGCACGGCAGGGTGACGATCGCCGCGCTGGCGATCTTCCCCAGCACGTAGGCGTGACCGGGCAGCGCGGTCAGGCGGAGCTGGCGCACCCAGCCCTTCTCGCGCTCCTTGGCGATGCGTTCGCTGTTGCCCATGAGCACGGCGGTCAGTGCGCCGAAGGAGGCCATGGCGACCATGAAGAAGGCCTGCATGCTCAGTTCGGTGCCGGGGACCGTGCCGGTGGTGTTCTGGGTGCTGGAGACCGCCAGGTAGATCACCGACGGGTAGAGGATCGAGAAGAACATGAACTTCTTGTTCCGCAGGGTGCGGGTCACTTCGAGCCGGATCAGCGCCCAGGAGAAGAGGGTCGCCCAGCTCACCCTGGCCTTGGCGGCCGAAGCCCGCTTCCCGCCCCGCGCGTCGGCGACGCCGGCCGCGCTCACGGCGGGCGTCGGGGTCGCGGTGGCCGTCACGGCCGCGGTGGTCGGGGTGGTCTCGGTGGTCGGGGTGGTCTCGGTGGTCGGGGTGGTCTCGGTGATCGTGGGGTTCGTCTCGTTCGTCATGCGGTTCTGGCCTCCTCGGCCTCGGTGATGGCGACGAAGGCCTGCTCCAGGCCGAGTCCGGTGACTTCGAGGGCGCGCGGGTAGACGCCGAGGCCGTAGATCGCGTGGACGGTCGCGTCGGCGTTCTGCGACTGGATGCGTACCCGGTCGCCGGTGACGTCCAGCGTGGAGAGGAACGGCAGGGCGCGCAGCGCGGCTTCGTCGATCGTGCCCTCCAGTTCGAAGGAGATCCTGCGGACACCCGCCTTGGCCTTGATCTCGGCGGCGGTGCCGTCGGCGAGCAGCCGGCCCTTGTGGAGGACGAGGACGCGGTCGGCGATCGCGTCGGCCTCTTCGAGGTAGTGGGTGGCGAACAGGACGGTACGGCCCTGGTCGGCCTGTTCGCGCATGGTGGCCCAGAACGCCTGCCGTGCGGTGACGTCCATGCCGGTGGTCGGCTCGTCCAGCACGATCAGGTCGCCGGCCCCGGCGGTGGCGAGCGCGAACCGCACCCGCTGCTCCTGGCCGCCGGACAGCTTGTTGACCATGCGGCCGGCGATCGACGCGATGCCCGCCCGTGCCAGCACCTCGCCGACCGGGTACGCACGCGGGTGCAGGCTGCACGCCAGCCGGACGATCTCCTCGACGGTGACGTCCTCCATCAGCCCGCCGCTCTGCAGCATCGCGCCGACCCGCCCGGCGGCGATGGCCGCCTGCGGGGTGGTGCCGAAGACCCGGACCGTGCCGCTGTCCGGCGTCCGCAGCCCGAGCAGCAGGTCGAGCGTGGAGGACTTCCCCGCCCCGTTGGGGCCGAGCAGCGCCACGGTCTCGCCGGGGTACAGGTCGAGGTGGAGTGCGTCGACCGCGCGCACGTCGCCGTACGCCTTGCTGACCTGGTCGAAGCTGACCACGGCCGTGGCTGCGGCGGTCGCTCCGGTGGCTGTCGTTGTCATGGGTACAGCCTCGCCGAACGGAGGCCGCCCCAGCAGGGTCGGCGGGCTGTGATCGGGGATGACAGATGTCATACCGCACGGGTGACGGCGCCGCCCGCAAGCCGCCGCCCGCAAGCCGCGGCCCGCAAGGCGCGTCCCGCCCGGGGCCGGGGGCCCCACGGATACGACAC
>NZ_JBSFVR010000049.1:0-30348 GCF_053592415.1 Streptomyces sp. NPDC002690
CCGCGCTCGCGCTGCTCGGCGGGGAACGCCCGCACCCCACGCCCGCACAGCCGGGACGCACCCTGGCCAACGGCACCTCCGGCGCCCGGCTGCACCCGTACGCCGACCTCCAGCCGGCCGGCAGCCGCTCGGCCGACCTGCGCAAGCTCGGCCACACCAGCCAGGGGAGCGCGGGATGACGGACCCCCGCCCGGCACGCCGCCGCCACATCGCCCATCTGCGCCTGTACGCGCTACCGGACGAGGAACGGTACGCCGGCATCGTCGAGCTGATGTCCGGCATCACCCCGCACGTCCAAGCCGTCCCGCCCGACGCCGTACAGCTGGACCTCACCTCGGCACTGCGGTACTTCGGCCTGCCCCCGTACGACCTGGTCCAGCTGGTCATGCTCCGGCTGCTGGCCCTGTACGGGATCGAGTGCGGGGCGGGGCTCGCGGGCAACCGCATGCTGGCCGCCATGGCGGCCGACGCGTCCGGGCCGGGTGAGACCACGGAGGTCCCCGGCGACCGGGCGGACTCCTGGCTCCGCCCCCGCCCGGTCGCCGCGCTGCCCGGTATCGGCCGCGCCACGGCGACCGCGCTGGGGCGGTACGGCGTGCACACCATCGGCCAGATCGCCGATCTGCCGCCGCTGACGCTCCAGCGTCTGCTCGGCGCCGGTCCCGCCCGGCTGCTGGCCGAGCGCGCGCACGGCCGCGACCCCCGTCCGGTCGTGCGCGAGGAGCCGACGGCCCATCTCTCCGTCGATTCCGTGCTCGACCGGGACTGCCTCGATCCCGGGCTGCACCACCGGGCTGTCCTGGGGCTGGCCGAACGGCTGGGCGGGCGCCTGCGCGCCGGGCACCGGGTCGCCGGGCGGCTGACGCTCACCGTGCGGTACGCCGACCGGACGTCCAGCACCCGGACCCGTACCTGTGCCGAACCCACCGGCCACTCCCCCCTGCTCGCGGGCACGGCCCTGGGACTGCTGGACTCGCTCGGCCTGCAACGTGCCCGGGTGCGTGCGTACACCCTGCGCGCGGACGCCCTCTCCCCAGAAGAGGACGCCCCGCGTCAGCTCTCCCTGGACCCGGCCGACGACCGGTCCCGCGCCGCCGAAGCCGCCTCCGACCGGGCCCGTCGGCGCTTCGGCGCCGGGGCCGTACGGCCCGCGAGCCTGGCCCCCGCACCGTCCGGGGCGCCCCGCAGGCACCCGCCCGCCGCGTGACGGGGGGCGGGGCGCCGGGGGGAGGCCGGGGGCCGGGAAGCCGGTTGCCGGGGGCCCGGCCCTTGCGCCATTCGGCCCGCACCGCCTGCGCGGAGTGCCGGTCGGATCGAGCGTGGGGGCATGAACTTCGCCGGCGAGGTCAGACAGGCCGTCACCCCCCGGGCCGCGCTGCTCGTCCTGGGTGTCCTGGTCCTCCAACTGCTTTTCATCGCCTCCTACGTGGGCGCGCTGCACCGGCCGGTGCCGACCGACGTCCCCTTCGGCGTGGTCGCTCCCCCGCAGGCGTCCCAGCAGCTGATCACCGGCCTGGACGAGCTACCGGGCGGCCCGCTGGACCCGCGCGCCGTCGACGACGCGGCCGAGGCGCACCGGCAGATCATGAACCGTGAGATCGACGGCGCCCTGGTGGTGAACCCGTCAGGCACGACCGACACCCTGTTCGTCGCCTCCGGCGGCGGCTCCGCGCTCGCCACCTCCCTGGAGAAGATCACCACCCAGGCCATGGCACAGCAGCGGCGCACGGTACGGACCGTGGACGTGGCCCCGGCTTCCTCGGACGACTTCGACGGTCTCTCGTCGTTCTACCTGGTCGTCGGCTGGTGCGTGGGCGGCTATCTCTGCGCCTCGATCCTCGCGATCAGCGCGGGCTCCCGGCCGGCCAATCTCCGGCGCGCGCTCATCCGCACCCTGGTCATGGCGGTGTACTCGGTGCTGGGCGGCATCGGCGGCGCGATCATCATCGGGCCCGTCCTCGGCGCGCTGCCCGGCAGCTTCTGGGGACTGGCGGGGCTGGGCGCGCTGGTCGTCTTCGCCACCGGCATGATCACCCTCGCCCTGCAGGCGCTGACCGGCATCGTCGGCATCGGCCTGGCCGTCCTGATCATCGTGATCGCGGGCAACCCGAGCGCGGGCGGCGCCTTCCCGCTGCCGATGCTGCCGGACTTCTGGCGCGCGATCGGCCCGGCCCTGCCCCCGGGCGCGGGCACCTGGGTGGCCCGCTCGATCGCCTACTTCCGGGGCAACGCGGTCACCGGCTCCCTGCTGGTCCTCTCCGCCTGGGCGGTGGCCGGTACGGCCCTGACACTGCTGCTCTCCCTGCGCCACGAGCGGACCCGCGCCGCCGGGACCGCCGGCTCCGGCGCCGGTCCCGGCGCCTCAGGAACCCCGGGAGCACCTCCTGGGGGCGCACACACCGTATGACCCCATTTACCTCCCAACAAGTAGTGCGCATAACGCCTTTGATGACTCATCATCGAAATGAGGCAGCACGCGCCGGGCACACCGCGCCCGGGCAGGCCGGGGATTCGGGGAGGTACGGGGTGCGCAATCGGGTGCGCGTGACGGACGGACGTCACCTGATCGTGGAGCGTCAGGGGGATCTGCAGGGAAGACCGGTCTTCCTGCTGCACGGCACGCCGGGCAGCCGGCTCGGGCCCGCTCCGCGCGGCATGGTCATGTACCAGCGCCAGACCCAGCTCATCACCTACGACCGGCCCGGCTACGGCGAGTCCGACCGGCACCCGGGCCGCACCGTGAGCGACGTCGTCGAGGACGTACGGGCCATCGCCGACGCCCTCGGCCTGGAACGGTTCGCCGTGGTGGGCCGTTCCGGCGGCGCCCCGCACGCCCTGGCCTGCGCGGCGCTGATGCCCGACCGGGTGACCAGGGCGGCCGCGCTGGTCACCCTGGCCCCGTGGGACGCCCCCGGGCTCGACTGGTTCGAGGGGATGGCCGCCTCCAACGTGCTGGCGTACTCCACCGCGGCGGCCGACCCGGACAGCCTCACGAAGTCCTTCATCGTCCGTTCCGCCCAGATCCGGGTCGACCCGGCACGGCTCCTGGACGACCTGCGGCGCGAACTCACCGACTCCGACCGGGTGGTGGTGAACGACGCGGGCATCCGCTCGTTGCTGCTGCGCAACTACAGCGAGGGACTCCGGACTTCGGCGTACGGCTGGATCGACGACGCCATCGCGTTCAGCAGACCGTGGGGCTTCGACCCGGCCGACATCACCTGCCCGGTGATGCTCTGGCACGGCGAGAAGGACGTCTTCTCGCCGGCCAGCCACTCCCGTTGGCTGGGGGGAAGGATTCCGGGCGCGACCACCGTGCTCGAACCGAGCGCGGCGCACTTCGACGCCCTGTCGGTACTCCCGCGAGTCCTGAACTGGCTCCTGGACGAACGTGAGTCCAGCGTCGGTTCGATGAACTGAGCTTCCACCGAAGCCTTTCGACCGCAAGATGAGGGCGGGCCTACCGGATGGTGGCCCGCCCTCACCGCGCGCTCAGACCTGGATCGGCTCCAGCTCCCGCTCGAACCTTCTCCCGTCCCGTGCGATCCGGGTCATCGGATGATCGTCACCGAGCTGACGGGCCAGTTCCGTGACGATCCTCGTCCGCACCTTCTGGGACTCGTCCCGGCGGCCGAGGTCTTCCAGCGTGACCGCCATGTTCCCCACCATGGCCAGCGTCTCCGGGTGCTGCGCCCCGAGAGCCTCCGCGAGCTGCCCGGCGAGGGCCTGCTCCGTCTCCAGTACCAGCTCCTCGTCCCCGAGCGCCGCGGTCGCGTTCGCCAGGTTCATCACACAGAAGAGCGTGTGCGGGTGCTCCCTGCCGAACAGCTCCCGCATCAGGTCGACGACCTTCCGCGACGTCCTGGCCGCCTCCTCCGCCTCCCCCGTGCCGAGCAGGTAGACGGCCAGGTTGTTCTGTGCGGCCAGGGTGTACGGGTGCCTCTCGCCCGGCACCAGCAGGTACTGCTCGACCACCTCTCTCGCCGTGTCCCTCGCCTGGCTGGATTCACCGATCGCGTAGAAGTCGGCCGCCAGGTTCAGGTCACAGGCCAGTGACTCCGGGTTGGCGGACGTGTACTTCGCCCGGTACCTGGCACGGGTGGCCAGCGTCAGCCTGCGGGCGTCCTCCAGCTGCCCCGCCCGGCGCAGCGCCACCGCGAGCGCCTTGGCGGCCGAGAGCGTGCCGGGGAAGGAAGGGCCGAGAGTCCTCTTGAGGCTGTCGTAGACCCGGCTCAGCAGGGCGACCGAGTCTTCGTACCGGCCCACGTCCCGCAGGTCCCGCGCCAGGTTCTGGCCCGACTGGAGGCTGTAGGGGTGCTCCGGACCGAGCACCTCACTGCGCCGGTCGTACACTTCCTGGTCGATCTCCCGGGCTCGCGAGTACTGCCCGATCAGCCGCAGGTTGAGGGCCAGGTTGTTGGCTGCCGCGAGGGTCCGGGGATGCGCGTCGTGGAAGATCTGGCTGAACCCGTCACGGGCCTCGGTGGCCAGCTCGATCGCACGGCTGTACTCGCCGAGCATGCCGAGGTCGGTGGCCAGGCTGCTGGTCGTCATGTAGGTGTGCGGGTGTTCCGGCCCCAGAATGTCGCGCTGGCGCTGGAACGTGATCTCGTCGAGCTCCTTCGCCTCCACGTAACGTCCCCGGGTGCGCAGGATGTTGGAGATGTGGAAGCAGAGGTAGAGGTACTGGATGTCCTCCTTGCCCAGCATCTCCGCCCAGGTGGCGCGGAGTTCGGTGCTCAGCGCACCCGCCGTGCGGACGTCGCCGCGCTTCCAGAGATAGCGGACGCGGTCGATCAGCAGCCTGCGGGTCTCCGGCTCCCCGCAGTGACGGGCCCCGGAGGGTCCCAGGTGCGGCCAGATGGTGGCGAACCGCGCCCAGTTCTCCGGGTTGTCGATCGGCTCGTCGTCGTCCGGCCGGGCCCCCGCCAGGACGCGGTGGACCACGTGCCGGGCCTCCCGCTGCTCCTCCTCGCTGAGCTGCTCCTTGATGATGACCTGCACCAGCCGGTGCACCTGGATCGAGTTGGAGACCTGGTCGACCTTGGCGAGCGCGAAGCGGCCGATCTCCCGGATGACCCTCCCGAGGACGAGTTTCTCCTGGAGGGAGGAGTCGTAGGGCTTGAGCGCCTCGATCATCTCCTTGCTGTACAGGAGGTTCGCGTTGATCGGCTCGGGCGCGAAGAAGGCGCAGAGCTGGAGCAGCCGCACCGCCGCGGGCGACCGCTCCTTGAGACGCTCGATGGAGACGTTCCAGGTGGCGGCCACGGGTTCCGGGTAGCCGGCGGGCTGGTTGAGGGACAGCACCTGGGCGGCCTGTTCCGCGAGCTGGTCCAGATAGGTGTCGACGGGGGTCGCCGTCTCCGCGATCCAGGCGGCGGCCTGTTCGACGGCGAGCGGCAGGTCACCGACCGCGGTGGCCACCCGCGCGGCGTCCTCCTGGCTGAGCCCCGGGGCCCGGCGGCGGAGGTGTTCGACGGACTCCTCGCGCAGGAAGACGTCGACGGGCAGCGCGTCGCCGTGCTGCGACCAGGTCTGGTTGCGGGACGTCACCAGGATGTGGCCGGAGCCGCCCTGCGGGAAGTAGCGTCTGATCCGCTCGGGGTCGTCCGCGTTGTCGAAGACCAGCAGCCACCGGTCGGAGGGCACCCCTCGGCGCAGCAGGTCGACCGCTTCCTTGGAGGCAGCCGCCATGTCGTCGCCGCCCTGCGCTCCCAGCCGGGAGGCGAGTTCCGCGAGTCCGGCGACCACGTCGTCGGTCTGCTCGGAGGCTATCCACCACACCAGGTCGTAGTCGGCCATGAAGCGGTGCACGTACTCCAGCGCCACCTGCGTCTTGCCGACGCCGCCGAGGCCGTACAGGGTCTGCGGCTGGGGCAGCACCACCGCCATGCCGCCGCCGAGCTGGTCGCGCATGCGTTCCAGCACCAGGGACCGGCCGGTGAATCCGGGGTTGCGCGGCGGGGCGTTCCAGATCTTCGGGACCGTGCCGGGGAACCTGGGCCCCGGTGCCGCCCCGTCGGCCAGCTGTGCCGGGCGGTCCAGTGCGCGCAGCAGGGCGGCCACGGCATGGGTCTCGTCGAGCCGGAAGAGGTCGACCGGGTTGCGGTCGATGTAGGACGAGGTGAGTCGGACGTCTCCGACGCGGAACAGGACCTGACGCCGGCCTCCGCCCTGGTCCTCGGCGGCGGCCCGCTGCCACAGCTCCGTGGCGCGCTGGGACTTGAGGTAGGCGCTGGAGAGCAGCACGACGGTACGGGCGGCGGTGTCCGGCGCCGTGGTGGGTGGTTCCCGGTCCTCCCGCTCGGTGGAGACGTCGCGCGGCACGACGCGGAAACCGGCCCGGGTCAGGACGGATTCGATCCAGTCCGCCCACATCCGGTTCTCCGCGACGTAGTTGAGGAAGATGTCGGCGGGGAGGGTGGGCCGGCGCCGGATGAATGCGTCGCGGATGCGCAGCCGGACGTCCTCCGCGACCGCCGGCATGGCGGTGACCTCCTGGTCGGTGATGACCGCCACGAGCCGTTCGAACGCGGAGAGCAGCGAGTTGGAGAGTCCTGCTTCGTCGCCGAAGGTCGCGAGAGTCTCCTCGTACGCGTAGTAGGGGCGGTACGGAATCTCCACCGCGCCCCAGTAGGCGGTGAGTTCGTCGCCCGACAGGTCGCGCGGCAGCCGGTCGAACTTGAAGCGGGCGAGGGCCCGCCCGGCGTCGGCCTTCTCCTTCTCGCCCTCGTCGATGCGCATCGGGACGGGGTAGATGGCGATCGGGCGCCCTGTGTAGCGCTCGGCCATCTGGCGGGCCACGGATGCGGCTCCGTCGATCGACTGGTCGCTGAGGGTGAAGCAGTCCACCAGTACGTCGGGGAGGTGGACAGTGCAGATGTCGGCGATGTCGCTGAGACCGGTACGGCTGTCGATGAGGACGTAGTCGTAGTTGGCCTTCATGTCGTCGCGCAGGGCGTCGAAGAAGTTCCCGCCGCCGAGCCGGTCGTAGAAGTTGTCCCAGTCGAACGTGGAGACGGCGGCGGAGTACTCACGGTTCTGGCGCCCGGCCGAGACGAAGTCGAGCGTTCCTCCCCTGGGGAACTCCCAGCCGAGCGCCTCCGGCGTCAGGGAGACGGCGTGCTGCTGGATGCGCGCGTAGTCGCGGTGCCAGTCGTCGGGACGCTGCACGGGGCTGGTGGCGGCCCAGGCGTAGTCGGTGATGAGGTCGATGACGCCGGTGGTGGCGCCGAGCGTGGCGGGGTCGAGGAAGGGGTGGAAGAACCGGTGCAGGCCCGGTGCCTCCAGGTCCCAGTCGACGGCCAGTACCCGCTTGCCGTTGGCGGCCAGGATCCAGGCGGTGTTGGCCAGGGCCATGGTGCGCCCCGTGCCTCCCTTGTACGAGTAGAAAGTGACGATCCGCCCGTCACGACCGGCTGTCATACGTCCTCCGCTTGCGTCCCAGAGTCGAGCGTGTCGGGTATGAACTGCGTGTTGCCCATGGGGCCCGTCAGTCGGGTGCGTTCACTGTGCCCGCCGCCGATGCCGGGCGGGTAGGCGGTCGCGTTGCGCAGATACTGCTGCGCGGCGACTTCGACGACCTGGGGCAGGATCTGGCCGAACGCCTCCATGCTGGGCACTCCTTTGGCCGCGACGCGGCAGAAGGCGCGTCCCTGGCTCATCTTGACGGGCAGGGTCCGTTCGAGGATCGCCGTGAGTTCCGCCTCCGCGTCCGGGCTCTGTGGGTCGTCCCGGTTCCACGGCACCACCAGAATCACCCAGGGTCTGTCCTCGGCGTCGAAGGCGGCGAGCCTGCGGCGGCGGTCCTCGTCCTGGAGCGCCCATCGGTCGAGTATGAGGATTTCCGGCGTGGTGGGCGCCCGCTTGCCCTCGGACTGTCCGGTGTCCTCGTCGAACGAGCCGATCACCGCTTGGTAGTTGAGCGAGCGTACGAGCTCTTCGGTGACGTACGCCAGTGGGCGCGCGGCGGCCGGATGATAGGGGTTCCAGTCGTGCGGGTTGTCGCCGTAGTAGGCCATGTCCCGCCCGGGCGGAAGATCGTGGCGGGTCGGTGCGGCGATGGTGATCCGCATCGGTTTCGGCGCTCCCGCACCGCTGCTGCGGGAGCCGAACGCGCTGGGGGCGAGTCGGTAGTCGACGGGTCTCCCGGTGTCGATCCGCACGGTGTCGGCGACGGTGACTATGCGCTTGGCCAGCTCGTAGACGGCTCGTTCGTACTCCTGGGCGAAGAGCCTGAGCTTGATCAGCCCGTAGAGACCGTCGCTGACGTAGCGTTCCCCGAAGTCCCGGTGGTTGAACTGGATCCGCTCGGCGGAGCCCGGCAACTGACTGGGCGGCACCGGGACCCAGAGCGCCGGGACGATGGCCTCGGCCGACTGGTTGGAGCGGGCGCGATGATGGATCGCCCGCTGTTCGAAGGCGTACCACTCCTTGCCGCACATCTCACTGGCGAAGTAGCGCGGCGAGAACAGCGGAACGAAGACCCGGCAGGTGGCGAGCACCGAGCCGAGCCGTTCCGACCAGCCCTCGCCGGATCGTATTTCCCGGTCCATGAAACCCGCCGGCGTGCCCGCGGGAAGATCGGTCATGGCCATCACATGGCCGCAGAGATCTTGGAAAAGGCGTTCGACCCACATATCGGGGTCCGTTCCACCGCCGTACCCCGGTGTATGCGCGTAGCTGAGGAAGAAGTACGGCCGATGGTCCGACGCTCGCTGTTGCATCATGCGTGCACACGACCCCCGTCCTGTGTGAGCACCCACATCCGATGCTACGGAGTGAATGCGAGCGAATTCATCATTCCCGAGCGGTAGGCACCCCATCCCCCTTCGCTTCGGTCATTCATCGACCTTTCCCGGTCATTCCTCCTCAAGACTCCGGGGGCTGGTGTACACGTCTGAGCCTGGTGTGCCGCCGAGTTCCTTCCGGAGTACGTCCAGCAGCCGCTTTCCGTGGACGGTCGGTTCCGCCGCCCCGTCCATCATGTCGAGTGCCGCCGACGCGCCGCACGGGAACTCAGGATCGAGCAGTGCGATACCCACTCGTTCGTAAGTCTCGGCCAGCAGACGTGAGAAAGGAACAGCCCCTCCGCCCCAGGGCGACAGATACTCCCAGTCCCCGTCCGCCGCGTACAGGTCCGTGACATCGCCCAGGGCCCGCAGTTCACTCCTGCGGAAAGCACGTACCAGCTCGACCGCCAGTTCGCGGTCGCCGGCGGACGCGGGAATTCCGAGCACTCCGTAGCCGCACGGCAGTTCCGCCTCCGACCCGGTGGCGAGGGGTGTGACGGTGGTCACCGCGGCCGTCATGGCTTCGGCGGACGCCGGAGCCAGCGCCTTGACGAGGCCCCAGGCTCCCGCGAGCGAGCAGCCGAACGCCTCGACGGCTTCCGGGGCCAGCCGGTCCGCGGCGGGGGCCGCGTGACGGTTCCGGTACGGGTCGAGGTCGTCGACGGCCCAGTCCGGCAGACCGTCCACGTCCAGACGCCGCACCCCGCGCCACGCCTCGGTGTCCGGGTCCCCGAGGCCCACGTACAGCACCCCGCCGTCCTCGCGGTCCACCTCGAAGCCGCCGGGAACTCCCCGCACGACGACCGTCCCGTGGTCGCCCGCGCCGCCGAGGGTGAGTTCACCGAGTGTGGGCAGGAAGAGCCTGCCGTCGCGGTAGGTCACGAACACCGCGTCGTCGAGCCCGGCCCGGAGCGTCCCGGCGGCCACGTACGCGGTGAGCAGCAGCGCGTCCGCGGCGGCCCGGTCCGCATCGACGTGGAAGCCCTGCAGGGTCTCCTGGAGCCAGGCGCGGGCGTACGGATGGGCGAGTACCCGATCGAGGCCCTCGGCCCCCGCCTCGGACGACTCCAGGGCACCCACCGCCTCCCAGGCCCGCAGCCAGGGCTCGCCCGCCCGGCCTTCGAGCCGAGCGTGGAGGCCTGCCAGCAACGTCCGTGTCAGCTCCTGCTGCTCGGCGGCCAGACCGGCCGGGCCCAGCAGGGCGGGAGAGACGAGCGCCGACGCCGTTCGGTCCTCGATGCCCCGCACCAGCGCCTCCAGGTCGGCGCAGTACACGGACGGGTTGTCGAACTCGTTGGAGGAGCGGTAGCGGTGGGTGTAGAGCCCGCCGCCGCACGAGCGCACGACGGGGCACCTGCGGCACTCCTCACCGACCCCGGCCAGGCCGAGCTGACGCGCCCGTACCCCAGGATGGGCCGCCACCTCGTCGAAGGAATGGGTGAAGACGTCGAACCCCGTGGCCGCCGCACCGTCGAAGGCGCTCTTGAGCGAGTCGACCTGCTCCAGCTTCCCGTCCGTCTCGACGACGACGAGGTCCGTGGGAGCGAGCCCGAGGGATTCCGTCAGGCTGGGGCCGCCGCAGAGGCTGGAGAGAATGGAGGAGAAGAACCGGACAGGCACCGGACGCCCTCGCTCCTGCCAGCGGTCGAAGACCGTCAGGAGCCAGTCGGCGTAAGCGGTGGGTGAGCCGTCCGGCCTCAGCGGCGGGGTGTCCCAGGTCGCGTGCGGCAGCAGGAAGTCGATCAGAGGCGGTTCAAGTTCCGCGAGTGCGTCGAAGACGGCCACCGGATCGTTGCGGACGTCCACGGTGCAGAGCAGTCCGAGATCGAGATGGCGGTACCGGTCCTGCCGCAGGAGTTCGACGGCTCCGAGTACCAGGGGGTGGCTCGTACGTCCGTCGGCGTACCTGCGATGCCGGTCGTTCGCCGTACGGTCACCGTCGAGCGAGATGCCGACCCTCACGTGGAACTCGTCGAAGAGGTCGAGATACCGGGGGCTGAGCTGAACACCATTGGTATGGATACGCAGGTCCAGCTCAGCGATACCGTTCAGGGCCGAGCCGAGCTCTTCGCAGACCCGGCGCAGCCGCGCGGGCCCCGCCAAGAGCGGCTCCCCCCCGTGCAGGATCACTGAGACAGAGGGGAGACCATGCGTGGCAGCATGCTCGGCCAAGCGTCGGGCGGTCCATGAAATGGCTTCGTCAGAGATCGTTTTCGGCCTTGTGCGCCAGCTCTGATCAGCGTGTTCATAGATGTAGCAGTGATCGCATGCAAGATCGCACCTGCTGTGGACCTTCAAAACGATCTCACGGAAGGGGACCAGGGGTCCTGTCATTCCGCCACTTTAGCCGCCCCGCAGGGGCGACCAAGACCCTACGACGAGACTTCAGAGTGCCGAACTGAAAGTCGAAGTCTGCGTAGAGCGCCCCTCGGAGGAACCGAATACCCGATCGAACTTCCGGGATGCCTCGGCGCCTCGCGCGTCGATCTCGACTAGGGGCGTACGGCTCTTCTTCGCAGCAGCGAAGGAAAGGGGCGTTGCGTTGATCTTCACGGCCATCCTTGGGCTTGGTGACGGACAGTCAGTCGGTTGCCGCCTGCGACGACGCAGCCCGGCGTGACGACTTTACTCTCATCCTGCACAGCCGCGCACTCGGCGCGGCACATGTTAATAGCAGCGAAATCAAGTCGAATTCATCCGCCGGAGTGATCGGTCCGGAGTGCCTCCGCGCACGGGAATGCTCCGGCGCGGAAGGGCGGAAAGAATTCCCCGGGTACGACCAGCGCACGCGCCGGGAAAAAGGGCTGCACGAATCGGATCACCGCGCAACTGTGTGTACACCCGTGCGGCGTAGAACTCGCCCCGCCCCACCCACACCCGGAGGACGGCAGGGAGGCGGAAAGCTCACTCCAGGGGCGCGTGAACCCCGGCGCGGGCGTTCCGTACACAGTCGATCGTCCGCTCGTGGCTGTCGCCCACGACGTCACCGACCCTGAACCGGACGGACAGCTCCTCGACCTCCGTGACCAAGCGCACGGAGAAGGCGCCCACGAGGAGCGTCTCGTAACCACCGCCTCCGACGAGCGGGAATCCGGCACCGAACTCGACGAACTGAAAGTCCTCCGCCACGACGAAACCGGCCTCGCCCAGGAGTGACGCGGCCTCTTCGACGTTCACCCAGCGCCGCTCCCGCGCACCCCGTCCCCCGCCTCCCTCCCTGCCCCTGTCCCCGGGCAGGACCACGAGGTAGTCGCACCGTTCGACCAGCGCGACGTGCGGACCGCCGTTGAACAGGCCCACCCGCCAGGCGGTGGCGTCGCCCTGGAGAAGCCCCTTGCTCCAGACGCCGCGGGACCCGAGATGCGGCCGCGTGGAGCGGGCGTACTGCGCCCTGGCCAGAACCGCCCCCAGCGCGACGGCCAGCAGGCTGCCCAGGATCTGCGCGTCGAGCAGCTGGAGCCGCCAGGGCCAGGTCTCCCGCGCACCGGCGGACACATTGGCCCGCACCGCCTCCCAGACGAGCAGGGCGGTCAGAGCGCCCAGCAGCACCAAGGGGGTGACGAACAGCAGAGGGCTGCGCCGCACCCTGCGCTGGACCATGGCATCCAGAGGGTTCCCCTCATGCTCTCGCCCGCTCACCCGAACCCAGCCCCAATGGTCTGCACAGCACGACATTGTGCCTCAACTTACCTACTCTGCATATGAGTTGAGGAATTCCAGCCTGAGTGAACCTCACGCGACCCATGCACCCCATGTGACGACAAACGGCCGGAAGGCGCCGTTGCAGGGCCGGCGAAAGGCCCCCTACTCTCGTGGACCCGGTCGCACGCGCACGACCCACCGGACCGGGACGCGACGGGCATCCGACCGGTCCCCGGTGAGGAACCGTGCCGCGCGGAGGGGCGACGACCTACATCACTGCAGGCGGGGGCAGCAAGATGGCCATTCCCGGACCACTCCGGTCCATGGTGTTCCGTACCGACGACCTGCCCGAACTCTTCCACCGCACCGACGCCGTCGCGGTCGCCCGGCAGCGGGAGGCGACCAACACGAACCGTGCGCAGCTGGCCCTTCTCGTCCTCGGTGCGGTGCCGGCCGCCCTGCCGTGGGGGGTGGAGGTCGGGGACTCGCTCCAACTGCTGGACCTACTGGGGGCCTTGGCCTACGCCGGGGTTCTGGTCATCACCTTCGTCGCCTCGCACCGCAAAGCAAAGTCGCATTGGCAACTCAACCGCTCCGCAGCGGAGTTCATCAAGTCGAACTGCTGGCGCTACGCCGTGCACGGCTCACCGTTCGACACGACCACGCAGCACCCCGAGGCAGTCTTCGCCAGCAGACTGGAAGAGGGCCTCCAGGAATTACGGAAGGCCGGCTGGAACGATCCCCGCGACGGCCTCGACGGGCCGGACGGCGGCCTCATCACCGAATCCATGCGGGAGTTGCGGGACAAGGCGTACACGGTGCGCAAGGAGACGTACATCCGGGACCGGCTGATCGAGCAGCGGCGCTGGTACCGGAGACGGCAGTTGGTCTCCCGGCGGGGCGCTCTGGTCTGGTCGAGCACGGTGGCCGCGCTGACGGTGCCCGCGCTGACCCTCTGCCTGCTGCAGACCTTCGGGACCGGCCGGTCCTTCGGGTTGACCGGGGTGCTGTCCGCCGCCGCGGCGGGTTGCCTGGCCTGGAACGAGACGCGCCGCCACCACCCGCTGATCTCGGCGCACTCCGTGGTCGAGAAGGATCTGGAGTCGATGCAGGCGGCGATGGAGACCTCGCTCACCGAACGGCAATGGCCGGTCGCGGTCTTCGAGACCGAGCGCATCGTCTCCCCCGAGCACACGGACTGGCTGGCCCGCCACCGTACATGAGGGAACGTCACCTACCTGTGTGCGTCACTCAGTCGCGGCGCACGCCTTCGCGCCAGATCACCGTGACCGGGCGGCCCAGGGCGCGTGCGTAGGTGACGATGTCGCCGGTGCCGCCGAGCCCCCGGGCCGGGAGGCCGTCCCAGACGGCCACGAGCCGGTCGCAGTGGTCGGCGATCCAGGTGCCCGCCGCGTAGTACGCCTCATCGGTGGAGTGCGGGTAGTCGAGCCGGACCTCCCGCCCGGCCAGCGACTTGAGCATGAGGTAACGCGCGAGGTCGTCTTCCTCCTCGAAGCACTTCTCGTAGTCGTCGCTGGGGATCACCGCCGTCAGCCGCGCGCCGCGCGCGAGGGCCAGTTGGGCGAAGAGCTGGTCGGCTCCCACCGCGAGGCTGGAGAGCGCCTCCAACGACCCCCCGGTCACCCGCAGCGCCTCGCACAGGCCCTCGTGCACCTGGGCGTAGGCCGCCGGGGGGATGGAACGGTGTCCTGTCACTCCGATGCGATGCACGGGCCTCGAACCCCCTGGGTGTCTGCGGGAGCCGGAGGGCATCCCCCGTACGGACATGGTGTCCGCCCCCGTCGCTCCTCTGCGTCCGACCGTGCGGCCATCATCCCGCACGGCGGGGGGCGCGCGGGAGCCCCCGTTCGAGGCGAACGGGGGCTCGACGCGGCTGCGGGGTCACGGAACGCGCCACGGGCCGGGTCCATGGGGTCCGTCGGCACTCGTGGGCACCGGCGGACCCGTCGGATCAGAAGACACTGACTCCGTACGCGCTCAGTGCTTCGGTGACGGGCTGGAAGAAGGTCGTGCCGCCCGAGGTGCAGTCGCCGCTGCCGCCCGAGGTGAGGCCGATCGCCAGGGTGCCGGAGTAGAGCGGGCCGCCGGAGTCGCCGGGCTCGGCGCACACGTTGGTGCGGATCAGACCGGAGACGATCTCCCCGTTGCCGTAGTTGACGGTGGCGTTGAGGCCGGTCACCGTGCCGCTGTGGATGCCGGTGGTGGAGCCGCGGCGGGTCACGGACTGGCCGACGGTGGCGTTGGCCGCGCCGGTGATGTCCACACTGCCCACGGTGCCGCTCTTGGTGACGCTGCTGTTGGTGTACGTCACCAGGCCGTAGTCGTTGCCCGGGAAGCTGGAGCCCGAGGTGGTGCCGAGCGTGGTGGTGTGGGCCGAGTTGGACCACCAGGTGCCCGCGCCGTCGGTGCAGTGCCCGGCGGTCAGGAAGTAGTAGGTGCTGCCGCTGCGGACGTTGAACCCGAGCGAGCAGCGCCAGCTGCTCGCGTAGATCGCGTCGCCGCCCGAGATCAGCTTGCTGAAGGTGCCGGCCGTGCGCTCGACGCGCAGGGCGCCCGCCTCGTCTCCCGCCGTCTCCTTGATCTTCGCGATCTCGGCCTGGGTGACCGTGCTGTCCACGGTGACGACGAGGTGCTTGGTGGCGGGGTCGACACTCCAGGCGGTGCCCGGGACGTCGGCCGCGCGCACGGCGTCGCTCGCGCTGGCGAGCTGGGCGGTGCTGTACGTTCCTGCCGAGTCGGCGTTGGCCGCGGGGACGGCGAGCGCCGCTACGGCGATCAGACCCGCGGCGACGGCGACGACCCTGCCGCGTCTGGCGGTGGTGCTGAGGGGGGTGTTGCGCTTGATCCTCACTTCGCGTTCCTCCAAGGGGGAATCAGGGGCCCGTCCGTGGGGTGGCGGACCCGTGAGGCGCAGTCAGGCGTCGGACTTCCGACAGATGTTCGCTATGCGGATGCCGTGTTCCTGACAAGCGCTGGTTGGGAGTATTTGGGACCGGCCGCGCGCGGCGCAAGGGCGCCTTTCGGCCGCCCCGGGCCGTACGGAACGAAGAGATGCACCGGCCCCGGCAGCGTGCGGGCCACCGGGGCCGGGGCGGTCGAACGCGACCTCAGCCGTCAAGACGCTTCCGTTCCCCCGCCGGGACGGCGATCGGGAGGGTGTTGCCCGGCGGCGGGAAGGGGCAGATGAAGTGATCGGCGAAGGCGCAGGGCGGCAGCAGGGCGCGGTTGAAGTCGACCGTCACCGAGCCGTCCGCCGCCGGGGCGGCCGGCCTCAGGAAGCGGAACCGGAAGCTGCCCACGCCGCTGGTCGCGTCGGCGAAGACGATCCACAGCGAGCCGTCCGGTTCGACCGCGGCCTGGAGGGTGTGCTCGGCTCCGTCCACGACGAACGTTGCCTCGCCCGCGAGTTGGAGACCGCGCTCGACACCGTCGGCGTTCTTCACCCGGACGGTGCGGTCCTCGTACCGGCGGAAGGTGCCGGACAGACTCCAGCGCGCGTCGTACGGCGTCGCCTCGATCGACCTGAACGCGTGGCGGTTCGGCGTCGCCGGGTCGAAGTCCCGTACCGCCCAGAGACCCTCGCGGCGCAGCACGAAGAACCGCCGTCCGCCGAGGGCCACCCGGGCGTCGTCGACCGGCCCGGAGTCCGGGCCGAGACGGATGTCGCCGGTGAGCGGCTTGCCGTCGACGGTCAGGCCGTCCTCGGGGCCGGCGGTCAGCACGAGATCGTCGCCGTCCGTGCGCCACTCTCCCGGGACGGCCGGAATTCGCCCTTCCGGGTAGTCGGCGAGCCAGTGGGTCCCGGCCAGCGAGAGCGGCCCGTAGGGTGCCGCCACCGCGGCGGTGCGCCCCTCGTGCCAGCTCTGCCACTCCTGCCGTGCGTTCGCGTTCTTGCTCATGCGCTCAACCTTTCCATACGGGTTCAGCCAGCCCGAGGTGTGCCCGCAGGGTGGAACCGGTGTACTCGGAGCGGAACGCTCCGCGCTCCTGGAGGAGGGGGACGACCCGGTCGACGAAGTCGTCCAGGCCTCCGGGAGTGAGGTGCGGCACCAGGATGAAGCCGTCCGCCGCCTTCTGGTCGACGAAGGCGGTCAGTCCGGCGGCCACGGTCTCCGGGCTGCCGACGAAGGACTGCCGGGTGGCGCTCTCGATCACGGTCTCCCGGATGGAGAGTCCCTTCTCCTCCGACAGCGCCCGCCACTTCGCGGCCACGGCGAACGGGTCGGCGACCCGGACCCTCCCCTGCACGAACCCGGTGTCCGGCTCGGGGTCGGCCGAAGGGAACGGCCCGTCGGGATCGTACGCGGACAGGTCTCGGCCCCAGACCTGTTCGAGAGCGAGGATCGCGTTCTGCGGGGAGACCTGGAGGCGGCGGATCTCGGCGGCGTACTGCTGGGCATCCGCGTCGGTGTCGGCGACCACCACCGTGACACCGGGCATGATCTTCAGGTCGTCGGAGTCCCGGCCGTACTTCGCCAGCCTCCCCTTCACGTCGGCCCAGAAGGCGCGTCCGGCCTCCAGGGTGCCGTGCCGGGTGAAGATGACGTCGGCGGCACCGGCCGCGAACTCGCGGCCCTCGTCCGAGTCCCCGGCCTGGATGACGACCGGATGCCCCTGCGGGGAGCGGGGGACGGTGAACTCGCCGGAGATGTCGAAGTGCCGGCCCTGGTGCACGAACGGGCGGGGTGTCCCGTCGGGAGTCCAGGAATCCCACAACTCCCGCGCTGTGGCGACGAATTCGGCGGCCCGGGTGTAACGGTCCGCGCGGTCGAGGAAGCCGCCGCGGCGGAAGTTCTCGCCGGTGAAGGCGTCCGAGGAGGTGACCACGTTCCACGCGGCGCGACCACCGCTGAGGTGGTCGAGGGTGGCGAACCGGCGGGCCAGCTCGTACGGCTCGTTGAAGGTCGCGTTGACCGTGGCGGCGAGCCCGAGCCGGTCGGTGACGGCGGCGAGGGCTCCCAGCACCGTGAGGGACTCGGGCCGCCCGACGACGTCGAGGTCGTGGACGCGCCCGTCGTACTCGCGCAGCCGGAGCCCCTCCGCGAGGAAGAAGAAGTCGAACTTGCCGCGCTCGGCGGTCCTGGCCAGGTGTGCGAAGGAGGCGAAGTCGATCTGGCTGCCGGACCGGGGGTCCGACCAGACCGTGGTGCTGTTGACGCCTGGGAAGTGGGCGGCCAGATGCATCTGCCGGTGCTCGGTCATCGTCGCTCACCCGCCGTCCGGGCGAGTGCGTAGCGGCTGGCGGGGCGGGCGAGGCCGAGGTGCTCACGGAGGGTGTGGCCGGGGTGGAAGGTGCGGAAGAGGCTGCGGTGCTGGAGGAGGGCCACGGTTCCGTTGACGATCCTTTCGAGGTCGCGGGCCGGAGTGATGGGGGTGAGGTGGAACCCGTCCGCCGCGCCCGCCCGGTACCACTGGGAGATGAGTTCGGCGAGGTCCACCGGGCCGCCCCGGAAGTAGGTGCCGTGGCCGGCCAGCGGCGGACCGCTCTCCAGCCCCGGTTCGGGCGCGGTCTCCGCGTCGCCGAGGTCGACCGCGAGCGCGACCAGCACCCTCAGTTCGCGCGCCGGGCGGCCGTGCGCGGCGGCCAGCCGGTGGACGTCCGCCCGCGCGGCGGCTGCCTGCTCCGGCGAGGTGGCCCGGATGTGCACGACGTCCGCGTGGCGGGCCGCGACCGCCCGTGCGGGGGCGGTGGTGCCGTCGATCACCGTGACGGGCCGCCCCTGCGGGGGCCTCGGCACGATGGCGGGGCCGCGTACGGAGAAGTTCTCGCCCTCGAAGTCGATGTGGTGCACCTTGTCCCGGTCGATGAACCGGCCGGTGGTGATGTCCCTGATCTCGGCGTCGTCCTCCCAGCTGTCCCAGAGCCGGGCGCCCGCGTCGGCCGCCTCCCCCGCCTCGCGCCACAGAGCCTCGGCGGGCGCGGCCGAACGCCGCCCGAAGAGCCGGGCCACGGCCTCGGTCGACGACACGTCGGCACTCCAGCCGGCCCGGCCCCGGCTCACCCAGTCCAGGGTGGCGACGGCGGACGAGACGTGGAAGGGCTCGGTGTGCGTGGTGTCGACGGTCGGGACGAGTCCGATCCGGTCGGTGGCGGGCGCGATCCGGGCGAGCACGGAGAGCGCGTCTGGTCCGGGCCGGGCGAAGGAGTCGCCGAGGGTCACGTAGTCGAGGGCACCGCCCTCGGCGAGCCGCGCCAGACCGAGGTAGTGGTCCGGCTCGTATCGGGGCGGGCCACCGATCTCGGCGGCCAGATGGAGGGGTCTGCCGGTGGTCATGCGGGCCTTCCGGGGTCTGATCGTAGGGGGAGGTGTCGTGGGTTCGAAGGCGGGTGCGGCAGGAGCGGGCGGGTGCGGCCGAGTGCCTCAACCGCCTCCCACGGCCTAAAGCACCTTGGAGAGGAACGCGCGGGTGCGCTCCTGGGTGGGCCGGTCGAGAACCTCGGCGGGCGGCCCCTGCTCGACGATGCGTCCCTCGTCCATGAAGACGACGGTGTCGGCCACTTCACGGGCGAAGCCGATCTCATGGGTGACCACGATCATGGTGGTGCCCTGCTCGGCCAAGTCCTTGATCACGTCGAGGACCTCGCCGACGAGCTCGGGGTCGAGCGCCGAGGTCGGCTCGTCGAAGAGGAGCAGCTTCGGCTCCAGTGCGAGGGCGCGCGCGATGGCGACCCGCTGCTGCTGTCCGCCGGAGAGCTGCCGGGGGTAGGCCGACGCCTTGTCGGCGAGGCCCACCCGCTCCAGCAGCCGCTCGGCCGTGGCGATCGCCTCGTCCCGGGGGCGGCGCAGCGCGGAGACGGGCGCTTCGATGATGTTCTCCACCACGGTGAGGTGGGGGAAGAGGTGGAAGCTCTGGAAGACGAACCCGATCCGGGTGCGCCGGCGCAGCACCTCGCGCTCGCGCAGTTCGTACAGCTTGTCGCCGTCCCTGCGGTAGCCGATGAGGTCGCCGTCCACGGTGATCCAGCCGCGGTCGGCCTTCTCCAGGTGGTTGATGGTGCGCAGCAGGGTCGATTTGCCGGAGCCGGAGGGGCCGAGGACGACGGTCACCTCGCCGGGCCGGACGGTGAGGTCGATGCCGCGCAGCACCTCGGCCGAGCCGAAGCTCTTGTGCAGGGCGCGGATCTCGACCATGGGGGGCGTTTCGGTGGTGGTGAGTGACATGGCGTTTCCTCGGACGTGTTGCGGGCGACGGGCGTTGTCAGACACGGCCCAGTACGGGGTGGCCGGCGAGGGCGCGCAGGAAGGTGAGCGCCGTACGGGCGGTGGCGTCGTTCTGGCCGAACGCGGGGCCTCCGGTGCGCGGCCGGGTGAAGGCGCCCGACGCGCGTGCCGTGGTGAAGGGGCCCAGGGCGAAGCGGCGGGGGTGGGTGGTGCCGTCGCGGTCCTCGATCGCGCCGTCCAGCGGGGAGACCTGGAGGAGGCCGTTCACGGTGACGGCCGCCCCGTCCTCGTACAGTCCGCGCAGGAGTGGGCTGGTGGTGTGGTGCAGGGAGGGTGACGGGAGGCGTGCCTCGACGAGTGCCCGGGCCTCGGTGCGCGCGCCGGGGACGGTGGGGCTGCCCGCCCGGAAGACGCCCTGCTCCTCGTCGGTCTCGACGGTCATGTCGGCGCCGAGGAAGCGGACGACTCCGGCACGGGAGAGCGCGATCAGCTGTTCGAGCCGGGGGCCGGGCGGGCCGGAGGCGATGTAGCTGAAGAACCCCTGCCAGCTGTCGCCGGTGTCCCCGAGGGCCATCAACTGCACGTAGGAGGAGAGGAGTCCGAAGAACACGGCCAGATCCGGGGAGTGCGCCGCGTCATGACGCCGCGTCAGATCTGCCGTGATGTGGTCGCGCAGGGCCTCCTGGAGCGCTTCCTGGTCGGGGAGGGTGATGCCCTTCAGGGGCCGGTCGAGCGCGTCCAGGTCGAGGCGGTCCGCCGGATCGGGTACGGACCGGGCCACCAGAGCCGCGAGTTCGGCGCTGTCCGGCTCGGCGGTTTCGTAGCCCTCCTGGAACTCCTCCCAGCCGACGGTGGTGCGCTCGGGGTGCGCGGTGAAGAGCCGGTGATAGTGGGCGTGGGCGAGTTCCCGGGCGACGAGCGGCCAGACGTCCCGCCGGAAGTCCAACGGGCCCGGAGCGACGAGGAGTTCCTTGACGCGTTCAGGACCGAGGTGGTGCGGCAGCGGCGGGCGCTCACCCTCCCAGCCGTAGCCGATCTTCGAGCGGTACGGGACTCCGCGCCGCGACCCGACGTACAGGACTGGTTCACGTCCGGACGGGTGGTAGACGCCGTCCTCGTACCGGCCGCCGCGGCCTTCGGTGAGGAGCACCATCAGGTCCACGAAAGCCAGTCCGAAGCCCCGGACGACGACGGGTTCGCCCGGGCGGAGTGCGCCGAGGTCGGTGTCGGCGGTGAAGTCGGGCGGCAGGTGCACCAGTTGGTGGCGGAGCGCGAAGGCCGACAACTCTGCCTGCTCGTCTTCCAGTTCTGCGTCCAGATGGCCGACCGTGAGGACGACGAGGTCGGCCAGGAGGGGTTCGGTGCGCCCTTCCAGCCAGACCCGCTGCCGCCCGTCGCGCGGGCCGGTGAGGCGCAGGGCCCGGGTGGTGTGCTCGTGCACGGTGATCTTGGCGGGCAGGGCGGCGACGGACTCCTCGTAGAACCAGCGCAGGTAGACGCTCTGGAGCCGGCGGGTGGGGAAGTCCTGGCCGGTCAGGGCGTGGATCTCCGCGAGGACGGCGGGTTCGGCGTCGACGGTGATGCGCCCCGCTCTGACCTCCTCCGCCCATACGTCCAGGGCGGGCCCCGGTCTGACCGGGCCCTCCTGCCGCACCGTCTCGTCGGTGAAGACGGTGACGTCCTGGGCCATGGAGTTCATCCAGAGCAGCGGGGACTGGTCGTGTCGCCAGACGCGCCCGCCGCCGGCCGGATGGGGGTCCACGAGGTGGATGTCCAGCGGCGCGTCGGCGTACAGCTCGGCGGCGTTGGCGGCGATGCGCTCGATCAGTCCGGTGCCGCGGGGTCCGGCGCCGATGACGACGAGGGTGGGTACGGGGGTCATCGGGCGTCCGCCGTTCCGCGTGCGTAGTAGCGCTCGACGTAGTGCTGGCCGACGCTGAGGAGGGAGGTGACGACGACGTACCAGATGGTGGCGACCAGCAGCAACGGGATGATCTGGTAGGTGCGGTGGTACACGAGCTGCACGGAATAGAGCAGGTCCTGCACGGCGATGATGCTGACGATCGAGGTGCCCTTGAGTGCGCCGATCAGCATGTTCCCGGCCGGCGGCACGATGGACCGCATCGCCTGGGGCAGCACGATCCGGCGGAACCTGCGCCAGGGGCCCAGGCCCAGGGACTGCGCGGCCTCCAACTGCCCGCGCTCCACGGAGAGGATGCCGCCGCGCACCACTTCGGCGGCGTACGCGGCTTCGTGCAGGGTGAGTCCGACGACGGCGACGGTGACGGGGCCGAGCAGGTTCACGGTGTTGACCCCGAGGATCTCGGGGTAGAGCGCGCCGATGTTGAACCAGAACAGCAGCTGGACCAGGATCGGAGTGGACCGGAACAGCCAGACGTATCCCCAACTGGTCGCTTGCAGAACGCGGTTGCCGGACAGGCGCATCACCGCGAGCAGGGTTCCCAGGGCGAAGCCGAGCACCATGACGACGGCAGTCAGCCAGAGGGTCAGGCCGAGCCCTCGCAGCACCGATTCGGTGGTGAAGTACTGCCCGACGACGTCCCATTGGAAGGCGTCGTTGCGGACCACGGAGGCGAGGACGAGGCCGAGCAGGACGAGGACGACCGCGGCGGCCACCCACTGGCCCGTGCGGCGCACCGGGACGATGCGGGGCACGTCGTCCGTGCCGGTGTGCTCGGACCGGGGCGGGTCCGCCACCGATTTCGGCTCGGAGGAGCGGGACGTGGAGGAGAGGGACGCCGAAGTGAGGGAATCTGTCTGCGCGGACATGCTGGGGCTCCGTGGATGCGGGATCGAACACGGGGCGCGGCTTCACAGCGAGCACGAGGCGGACCAGGCCCCTCAGCACTGGTCCTCCCTTGAGATAAGCGGCGTACGCGCTCCGCTGTCAAGCCTGTCCACACTGTGGGCCTCAGCCGGGCGGCAGTTGACGCACCACCGAATGCCTGTTCAACTGGGCGCATGTATTCGCAGCAGTGGCTGGTCACCCGCTCCCACATCGACTTCGGTCGTGTGTGGTCCTGTTCCTGTTGAGCTGACGCCCTGCTCCTCCTCGCACGCTCGCGCCTTCGCGCGTCTTCGAGCGTCCCTCCCTGCGTGACTTCACCCGCACGAGAGCACCCTCCCCTCCCCTCGTACCACTGACGACCTCCCGCTCCGCCCCGCGCTGCCCCAGGGCCGTGTCCGGCGGGGCCGGTCGGCATACCCCGGTACATCCACAACGCCCTCTTGAACCAGCACGCCCGGCACGTCCGGCACGCCTCGGCGCGTCCGGCGCGTCCCGGCGCGCCCCGACGAATCTGGAGCAGCCTCGCCATGCCCCGTACCCGGCACACCGTCACCTTCGCCCTGATCACCGCCGCCACCCTCGCCCTCGCCGGGTGCGGAACGGGCGATCCCACCACGGCGCAGGCGGCCGGCACCGCCGCCGCGGACACCCCGAAGAACGACGTGGTGTCCGCCGTGCGGAAGGACGACGCGTCGGCGGCCCTGCTGCCCGCCGACGTCCGCTCGGCGGGAACGCTGAGAATCGCCAGCGCCGTCGGCGCACCGCCGGGAGCGTTCTACGAGGCGGACGGCAAGACCCTGTCCGGGGCGGACATCGACTTCGCCGACGCGGTGGCCCGCAAGCTGGGTCTGAAGCTCCACCGCGAGGTGGCCTCCTTCGAGGCGATCCTGCCCGCGCTCGGCAGCGGCAAGTACGACCTGGGCACCGGCAACTTCGGCGTCACCGACGAACGGCGCGCGACCATCGACTTCGTCACGTACATCAACGACGGCCAGGGCTTCGCCGTACGGAACGACAGCAAGCTGAAGGAGGTCACCGACCTCACCCAACTCTGCGGGCTGAAGGTCGCCACCGGGGCCGGAACGACCTTCGAGGTGACCTTGGAGAAGAACAAGGGGCTGTGCTCCGCGGCGGGCAAGAAGCCCTACACCGTGCAGACCTTCGCCGATCCGACCTCCATCTGGATCGGTCTCCAGCAGGGCCGGATCGACGTGGTGATGTCGACCATCAACGGGTTGCGCTACGCGGTGACCCAGCAGAAGGACGTCCGCTTCCTCAACGAGTTCAAGCGGCTCGACGTCGGTTTCGCCTTCAAGAAGGGCACCCCGCTGGCCCCCGCCTTCCAGGCCGCGGTGAACAGCCTCAAGCAGGACGGGACCTACGACCGCATCCTGAAGAAGTGGGGCACCACCGAGTCGGCGATCGAGACCTCGCAGATCTCGCCGCCCGAGATCAAGTGAGCCCGTCCCTCCGTGCCTGATTTTGCGTCAGCGCACCCGGGGCGGCTCAGCAGTCGCAACCGCAATCGCAGCAGCTGCACCCGTCGCCGCAGTTGGAGCAGCAGTCGCCGCAGTTCGAGCAGCAGTCACAGCAGTCGCAGCAGTTCCCGGGGTCGTTGCAGAGTCCCTCGCGCCGCTGCCGCGACCAGGGGCCGTCGTAGCTGCCGCAGCACATCTGGCAGGTGCAGGCGAGTCCGGCCCAGACCAGGCAGCCCGCGATGAGCCCGCGCCGGTCTCGGGGCGGCGGCGGGGGCTCGGGCGGCGGCGCGGCAGGACCCCCGGGGGCGTGCGGACCACCGGGGGCGTACGGGTTGCCGGGAGGCGGCCCGTACGCCCCCCGGTGCGCGCAGGAGTCGGTGGCGAAGGCGCGGTCCACCGCGCGGCGCAGTTCGTGCACCAGCAGCACGTGCACCAGCTTGCCGTCGCTGAACTCCGCGTCGGCGAGCGCCAGACGCACCCCGCGCACGGCGTCGTCGCAGAGCCTCCGGGCCTCGGAGAGCGGGGTCCCGGTGGCGGTGAGCGGGTTCCACGCCCCCGCCTCGGCGTCGGCCCGCTGGTCCTCCACGGCGTCCAGCAGGTGTGCGAGGCGCCCGAAGAGCCGTCCCGCCTCGGCGAGCGGGGCCGCGTTGCCCGGCCGGCCGGCGAGGACCGCGGTGTGCGCGAAGGCCGCCGCGGTGGCCGTCTCGGTGGGTTCGGTGACGAAGAGAAGCCCGGTGCCCCTCACCGCCAGCGCCTCGATCCCGGCCTGCCGGTCCACCGCGTCCACCAGGACCGAGGTGTCGAAGCCGAGGGCCGCGCCGCTGCGGGCCCCGGCCCGGTCCCAGCCCGCGGCGACCCGACGGGCGGCGGCGGCGACCGGACGGTGCGCCAGCAACCCGTCCCGGTCGGCGACATGGTCACGCACCTTGGCGGAGGCGAGCACCAGGGAGACCGCGGCGGCGAGCCTGGCGCCTTCACCCCTGGCAACCGGCGCGGTCCGCATGGCGCGCAACGGGCACGGACCGGCGGTGCGCCGTCCGGCCGGTACCGGCCCGGTCTGAGCTTCCGTCAGCACCGAGACGATCAGGCCGTCATAGTTCGTCACGATCCGGGCGAACTGCCCGTGATCGGAGCGGAGTGCGAGGCAGAGCCCGCAGAGATGGGCCATCCACTCGGCCTTGAGCCCCTCGCTCAGCCGGTGCGTGCACGGCCTGACGATTCCGAACACGAACGTCCCCCCCGAGAACCTGAACGACGGGTCCGCGATCTCTCGCACACCCACGCGTCGACCATCGTACCGATCCGGTCGTTCACCCGTACGTCCTCTGCGTCACCCGTACGGACGGGAGCATCCTATTTTCTTCCTACAAGCCCCCTTATTCGGTCGGAACCCTGACGAACCGCCACATGTTCTGCATCAGTACCGTCACGAATCGCCTGCGCGCCGACTATCCACTTGGCGCGCTATCCGCATGATGGACGACCATAGGGATACGAAAGACATGCGGAACATCAGAGAACCGCGGTGAGAGGAGGCGTCCATGGGATCGGTACGCAAGGCGAGCGCCTGGCTGGGCCTCGTGGAGGACAACGACGAGCGCTACTACGACGACGAGTACT
This sequence comes from Streptomyces sp. NPDC002690, assembly GCF_053592415.1. Taxonomy (NCBI): domain Bacteria; kingdom Bacillati; phylum Actinomycetota; class Actinomycetes; order Kitasatosporales; family Streptomycetaceae; genus Streptomyces; species Streptomyces sp. NPDC002690. The sequence goes on from NZ_JBSFVR010000049.1 coordinate 25,526, forward strand.
CCGAAGGCGCCGAGACGGGGACACACGGCCAGGCATGGGTGACCGACCCCCGGGTGCAGGTCGCCTCCGAGGCCGCCGAGGAGCGGGAACGCCGCATCGCCACGGTGACCCCGGACAGCTTCCGGGACGCGCGCACCATCGGCGAGCTGTTCCGGGAGGGCGTCCCGGTGATCCTGAACCTGACGGCCATGGACCCCGCGGACGCCAAGCGCGTGGTGGACTTCGCCGCCGGGCTGATCTTCGGCCTGCGCGGTTCGATCGACCGGGTCGCCACCCGGGTCTTCCTGCTGACCCCTGCCCACACCCACGTGGTCAGCGGCGAGGCCTCCGGCCGCCGGGCCGGCGGCTTCTTCAACCAGAGCTGAGCAGGGCGCTCGCCACGACGCCCCGGACGCCGGCCCGCACAAGGCGGGCGGCCCTACCGGAAGGCGTCCAGGCCGGTGAGCGCCTTGCCCAGCACCAGCTGGTGCATCTCGACGGTGCCCTCGTACGTGAGCACCGACTCCAGGTTCGTCGCATGCCGCATCACGGGGTACTCCAGCGAGATCCCGTTCGCACCGAGGATGGTGCGCGAGGTGCGGCAGATCTCGATCGCCTCCCGCACGTTGTTGAGTTTCCCGAAGCTGACCTGTTCCGGGCGGAGCGAGCCCGCGTCCATCCGACGGCCCAGATGGTGGGCGAGCAGGATGCCCTTGTGGAGCTCCACCGCCATGTCCGCGAGCTTGGCCTGGGTGAGCTGGAAGCCTCCGATGGGCCGGCCGAACTGTTCCCGGGTCCGCGCGTAGTCGACGGCAGCCTCGAAGCTCGACCGCGCGGCGCCCATGGCACCCCAGACGATCCCGTACCGCGCGTGGCTCAGGCAGCTGAGCGGGCCGCGCAGCCCGCTCACGCCCGGCAGCACCGCGCCGGCGGGCAGCCGCACCCCGTCCAGCACCAGCTCGCTGGTGACGGAGGCGCGCAGCGACCACTTGTGCCTGATCTCCGGCGCGGAGAACCCGGGGCTGTCCGTGGGGACGACGAATCCCCTCACGCCCCGCCCCGCGTCGCCCTCGTCGGTCTGTGCCCAGACGACGGCGACCCCGGCGACCGAGCCGTTGGTGATCCACATCTTGCGGCCGGTGAGGATCCAGTCGTCCCCGTCGCGCTTCGCGTACGTGCGCATCCCGGCGGGGTCGGAGCCGTGGTCGGGCTCGGTCAGCCCGAAGCAGCCGATGACCTCGCCCGCCGCCATGGCGGGCAGCCACTGCCGCTTCTGCTCCTCGGAGCCGTAGCGGTGGATCGCGTACATGGCGAGCGAGCCCTGTACGGAAACGAGCGAGCGGATTCCCGAGTCGGCGGCTTCCAGCTCCAGGCAGGCGAGGCCGTACTGGACGGCCGAGGCGCCCGCGCAGCCGTACCCCTCCAGGGACATCCCCAGCGCTCCGAGCGCACCCAGTTCGCGGGCGAGCTCGCGGATGACCGGCAGTTCGCCCCGCTCGTACCACTCGGCGACGTGCGGCAGCACCCGGTCCTGCGCCCAGGCGCGGACGGTCGCGCGGATCGCGAGGTCCTCGGGGCCGAGGAGGTCGTCGATGCCGATCGGGTCGCCCGGGTCGAAGGGGGGCGGCTTCGGCCGGTCGTGCTCGGTGCTCTGCATGGTGCCTCCGGCGGCTCGCACGGTGTCCGGGGCCGTGGGCCGCAGCCCTGTCCGGCCGTCCGGACCCAGAAAAACTAGCGGTGGTAGTCAGGCTTCGCGGCCGACGCTACGGCTCAGCGGGGCGCGCGTCCAGAGCCGGTGACCTCGGCCGGTTCGCGTCGCGCGGCGGGCACCTCCCGGGCGGGCGGGAGGCCTGCCCGCTCCTGGTGGTCCGGTGTGCGCGGGCCGGCGATCCGGGGCTCCGCGCCGGTGCCGCACGGGCCCGGCGCGCACTCCATGGACCTCGGCAGCCGCAGCGCGGCGAGCGCGCCGAGCAGCAGCAGCCCGGCGCTGACCAGCAGGGTGAGGTGCAGGCCGTGCACGAAGGCGTGCCGCGCGGTGGAGCGCACCAGCCCCCCGGCCGGCCCGCCGAGCCGGTCCGCCACCTCGTACGCCTCGCCGAGGCTGTGCGAGGCGGCGCTGCCCGCGGCGGCCGGTACGCCCTCCTCGCGCAGGGCGGTGAGGCCGGGGGCGTACGCGGCGTTCATGACACTGCCCAGCAGAGCGATGCCGAGCCCGGCGCCCAGCTGGTACGAGGTCTCCCCGATCGCCGCCGCACCGCCCGCGCGGTCGGCGGGGACGTCGTTGAGCATCGACTCGTAGGCGCCGAAGAGGGTGGTCTGCAGGCCGTAACCCAGCGTCACGAAGCCGACGGTCAGCAGGACCGGGCGGTCGTGCCCGCCCATCAGGGTCAGCAGCAGTACCGAGGCGGCTGTCAGCACGAAGCCGAGCCCGACCATCCTGCGGGGGCCGAGGCGGCGCAGCGTGTACGTGCCCGTGGCCCCGGCGGCCATCGCCGCGAAGGTCAGCGGGAGCAGCCGCAGACCGGTCCGGAGCGGGCTGAGGTCCAGGACGAGCTGGAGGTACTGGACGGCGACGAGTTCGAGGCCGACCAGGGCCAGCATGGCGAGGACGATGCAGCCGACCGCCGTGGAGAAGGCGGGCCGGGTGAACATGCCGATGTCGATCAGCGGATGCTTCCGCCGCCGCTGACGGCGGACGAACAGGACGAGGAAGAGCCCGCCGGCCACCAGCGGGACGAGCGAGGCCGGATCGACGAGGCCCTCCTGGGCACCCATCCGCTTGACGCCCAGGACGGCACCGAGCACCCCGGCAGCGGCCATCAGCGCGCCGAGCACGTCCCACGGGCCTTCGCCGGAGCCACGCGACTCGGGGAGCAGTCGGCGCCCGACCGGGAGCACCAGAGCCATCAGCGGGACGTTGATCAGGAAGACCGATCCCCACCAGTAGTGCTCGACGAGGAAGCCGCCGATCACCGGTCCGGTGGCCGCGCCGACAGCGGCGACCGCCGTCCAGACCCCGATGGCGACGGCGCGCTCCCGCCGGTCGGGGAAGACCTGCCGCAGGATCGACAAGGTGGCCGGCATGATCATCGCGCCGCCGACCCCGAGCAGGGCCCGGGCCGCGACGAGTATCCCGGGGCTGCCCGCGAACGCGGCGAGCGCGGAGGCGGCGCCGAAGAGCGCGTACCCGCAGAGCAGCACCCGCCGTCTGCCGATCCGGTCCCCGAGGGTGCCGAAGAGGATCAGCAGCGAGGCGCAGACGAGCGGGTAGGCGTCCACGATCCACAGCAGGGCGACCGGTCCTGGCCGCAGGTCCTCGGTGACGGCCGGTACGGCGACGTGCAGCACGGTCGAGTCGAGCGCGACGAGCAGCAGGCTGAGGCACAGGACCACGAGGACGGCCCAGCGGCTCCTCCCGGTGTCCGGCCCGTGGGCGGGACCCGCGGCGGAGGCCGGACCCGGGCTCGAACCGGAGCCGGGACTCGGGGTGGTGGCCGCGCGCGGGGCGCTTTCGGCCGCGTTCCTCCCGGGCATCTGCGTACCTCCCATGTGTCCCTCGCGCTCGGCGGACCGGAGCGGCAATGGTGCGCGGCGCCCCCGGGGCCCGGCATCGACGGGCGAGTGAGCCGTCAGCGTACGCGAGACGTCCCCCGTCACACGTGGCCCAACTCATGCCCTCCGCCCCAGGTGTTGTGGCGTGCGCCACACCCGTACCCGTCCGGCGTCCGCTCCGCCGCGGCCGTCGTGTCCCTCACGGAGGTGGCCGGGGCCCCCTTCCTCCTGGACGGCGGCGGGCGGGGAAAGGGGCGGGGAAATGCAGGTCGCGCCTTCTCCGGCGAATTGAACCAACCGTCACTCGGCCTTGACGGAACTACCCGGAAGGAGGAGAAGACCCGATCCCGTTGTTTTTCCTCCAGAACCGGAAAACGGCACGTCCGGCGACATGGGCCACATCACATCGTCATCACAAACCCGTGGGATCGACCGGGTGGCGCACTCACTCGCTGTAACGTCGATTGGGTGCGTACCGACATCTTTGCCCGGCTGGACCGGGAGCCGGAACCGCCGAAGATAGAGATCCCGCGGATGAGTCGTCACCGTGTGGCCCTCTTCGGCGGGACGTTGGCGTTCTATCTCGTCATCGTCCACCTGGTCCTGATCTCGTCGTGGCTGGTGGCTCTGGACTGGAAGGTCATGCTCTTCCGGCCGTACCAGCAGTGGCCGTCGCTGCACGCCTTCCTCGACTACTACGTCGTGCTGGGGCAGCGGGGACCGACCGCCGTGATGATCGCGAGCTGGCTCGGCTGGCGCTCCTGGCGGCAGCACACCTTGCGGCCACTGCTCACGCTCGGCGCCGCGCTGCTGCTGCTCAACGCGTCGGTGGGAGGCGTCAAGCACGTCCTCGGGCGGCTCGGCCCGCACTACGCGACGCAGATCGGGTCGGCGGAGCTCTTCGCCGGCGGGGATATATTTCCGTCCGGACACACCGCCAACGCCGTCGTGACCTGGGGAATCCTCGCGTACCTGGCCACCACCCCGAGGGCCAGGCGCTATCTGTCGGCCATCTCGGCGACGGTGTCGCTGGGCGTGGGGCTCACCACCGTGTACATCGGCACGCACTGGCTCAGCGACGTCCTCCTGGGCTGGGCGGCGGGGCTCCTGGTCCTGCTGGCCCTGCCCTGGACGGAGCCGCTCATCACCCGCACCGAGCAGCTGATCCTGGCCGCACGCTGCCGCCAGCGCTCGCGATCCTTCATGGTGAACACGGCAAGGCTGAACTGGTTCTTCTGGTCGTCTTCGTAGAGCGCGACCTGCTCGCCCACGCATCCCGCCCCGGCCCCGAT